>DATGCY010000133.1:0-9584 GCA_035311385.1 Candidatus Methylomirabilota bacterium | reverse complement strand
CCGGCCGGGCTCTTGGAAAACAACTCATCGAGCTGGGCCTGGCTCATCTTCAGGAGCTGGGGCACGTCGTACGCCATGGTGGGCCTCCTCTGGTGTGATGGCTATCGCGGCGCTCGCGCCGCGTCGGCGAGTATGACCTCCGCCGCCTTCTCACCGATCATGTACACCGCGCTCGCGATGAAGAACCCGGGAATGCGCGGGAACACCGAGGCGTCGACCACGCGCAGGCCCTCTGTTCCGTGGACGCAGAAGTTTGAGTCGAGCACACCGTTGCGCTCCCGCGGCCCAATGGCGCAGGTGCAGGAGGCGTGGTGCCCCCACGCGTGGCGGCGCGCGAACTCCCGGATCTCCTCGTCGGACTGCACGGCCTCCCCCGGTATCTCCTCCGTCCCAATCAGGTGATCCTTTTGGATCCTCTGGGTCATTCCCCGCACGAACTTCACCGCCTCCACGAGGGAGTCGAGGTCCTCGCCGGAGGCGTCGCTGCCCTCCTCGAAGTAGCGGAAGTTGACGAGGGGCGTGTCGCGGGGATCGGCCGAGCGTAGCGTCACCTCCCCCGCCCGATTGTTCGTGTGCGCCTTGACGATGGTCCAGCTCAGGTAGTTGAGATGCTCCACGAGGGCGCGCGAGTAGCCTGGGTAGTAGCCCTCGAAGCGCCCGAGAAGCGCCATGCAGAAGAGATCGGGGAGACGGCGGCCGGGGACGGATCGTTTGATCACGCCGAGCACGCTCCCGTTGGTCGCGTACACGCCCCGGCGCCGGCTCGCCCACTCGCGGTAGTAGGCGTCGCCCCGGCCGAAGGTGGCGCCCTTCAGCACCTTCCAGTGATCGAAGCTCATGCGATTGATCACGCTCACCTCGTAGCGGTCCTGGAGGTTTCGCCCGACTCCGGGGAGGTCGACCCGGACGGGGATACCGTGGCGCGCGAGTTCCGCGTGCGGGCCGATGCCCGAGAGCATGAGAAGCTGCGGCGTGTTGAAGGCGCCGCCGGCCAGGATCACCTCCCGTGAGGCGCGCACCTCCCGGCGCTCGCCCGGGTCTTCCGAGGGGCGGCGATGCGCGCGGTAGAGTCGCGCTCCGCGCAGGTACTCCACGCCGACGGCGCGCCCTCCCGCCCCGAAGAGGACGCGGGTCGCAAGCGCGTTCAGCTCGATGCGAAGCCGCCCCGGAAACCGGCGCGCCGTGTCGAGCACGCGCTCTCGCGTCCCCGTGCGGGCATGGCGGTGGGTGGTCAGGGGGACGTAGCCGATGCCTACGGCGTCCTGCTTCACCAGCCGCCAGTCGTTGAGATCCAGTTGGCCCTTGACGAGCCACCGCGCGCCGCGGATCGGCTCCTCGTCGAAGGTGAGCAGCACCTCGCGTGCGGTCGCCTCGATCGTGCGGAGGAGGGCCTGGTCGTCGAACATGGACTCCGGGATGGCCTTCTCGGTATGGAGCCAGCCCTTCCAGCCGTGGCGCGTGGGATCGATGCCGATCTTGGCGAGCAGGCGATACGGCCACCGGTAGTGACAGTTCTCGAGCTTCTGGAAGTGGCGGCGCATGCGCCCGGCGCCCCAGGAGGCGTCCCCGGTGAGGCCCTTGATGTCCTCCCAGTCGGCGTCGTGGGGATAGACCATGATCATGGCGTTGTGGGCGGTGCAGCCGCCCAGCGTGCCCGCGCGCGGATAGAGGACGCCGTCGACGCGGGCGCCGTTCCAGTCGTGGCGATACTTCGGATCCTGCTGCTGGCGCGCCTCGCTGCCGTAGTGGCGCACGAAGAAGTCCCAGGCCACCGCGTCGTTCTCGCAAGCGAAGCCGTGGAAGGCTGGCACATCGTAGTCGTCGGGCATCCGGTTGCCGTCGGGATCGAGGGGATCGCCGCCACGAAGCTCGCGGGGATCGCCCCCCGCTTCGAGAAGGACCACGGAGTGTCCGGCCTCCGCGAGACGGGCGGCCACCGTGCCCCCGCCCGCCCCCGAGCCGACGACGACATACTCGCAATCCGCCGCCATGGGCTCCGCCACCGCTAGAAGGTCTTGAGAAATTCGATCAGGGCGCGCTTGTCGTCGTCGCTCAGCCCCGGTTCCTCCTTGAAGGCACTGGTGCCGAAGTAGTGGCCGCGGTTCACGATGTAGTCGGGGCACTTGCTGAGCTTGAAGAGACGGTCCCCCAGCTCCGCGAACTGCCGGCGCGCCTCCTCGTCGGTGGCCTGAGGAGGCAGCGCGCGCAGGTTGTGCTCGATGTCGAGGAGCAGCTTGAGGATCTCCGAGCCGTGCTTGACGCGATCGGCCGCGCTGCCCCCGTCGAGCATGAGCTCGAGATTGCCGAAGAGATCGATGGGCACGCCGGAGGGCAGGGGGCCGATCTGCACTCCGCCCTCCCCGAACAGCCAGGGTACGTAGCGATGGAGCGGCCCGAGGAGCGGGCGTAGGAAGGGTGGCAGGTAGCCGCCCGCCACCCGCAGATAGCTGCGGGCGGTGGTGCGATCGATGAGGCCAGGGATCTTGTCGCCCAGCACGGGATCCTTCTGCCGCTTCTCCGGCCACAGGAGCTGCTCGATGGAATCGTCGAAGGAGCGCATCCGCGCCTCCACCGACGGGCTCGGGTCGAACTTGCCCACACTATTGTTCTGGAGGAAGGGCGCCGTCGACCACATGCTCACCAGCGAGGCAGGGCGCGTATAGCCGCGGCCGCCCGCGGGCATGACGTACTGCTGCGGGGCGCCCGTGAACGGGTTGTACACGGTGATGGTGCCCACCGAGGGCAGGTCTTTGTAGGACTGCGAGGAGAAGTTGTCCCAGATGTTGCCGACGATGGCGTTGGTGGCGAGCGGGCTGCACGCGTTGGTCTCGAGCAGGGTGACGGGCACCCGCACGTCGGTGGAGAGGAAATTGTCGGCGAGGAAATCGTCGGCCATGACGATGGCCCGCATCTGCTGCTTGTACTCGTCGGTCTTCGTCCACTCCCAGTACTTGAGCCAGCAGGACATGTAGCCGGACCCGGCGCAGCCCGCAGGATCGAGACCGGCGGCCGCGGGCGGAGCCTTGCTCGAGTGGCAGCGTGCGCAGCGCTCGGCGAAGACGATCTTGCCCCGGGTGAGGGTGTCCGCGTCGCGCGTGAGGTAGGCGGCGCCCCCCGGGGCATCCTTCAGATAGTGCGGGTTGGCGCTCTTGAGGAAGAACAGCGCCATGGACGGCGTCTGCATTTCGGTGGCGAGCCAGTACGCAGAGTTCTTACGGGCCACGGCAATCTCGATGGGCGAGATGGGCGTGCCCCCCACGAGGGCGTTGAAGTGCAGGAGCCACTCCTCGCTGAAGAGGCCGATGTTGAGATAGACGCGATTGAGCGCGCCCAGGGCGCCCACGGAGTCGGCGCCATCCTTGAGCACGTGGGGCGTCCACACCGTGTCCGGACGCTGGAAGAACTCCGTGAGGGGACCGTCCTTCACGTAGTCGTTGAACTGGCGGTTCTCGAGGCCGCCGCCCGTGAGCGTCTCCTTCCCCCAGCGCTTGGCCATGGCCAGGCGGGGGCCCAGGTTGTACACGGCGTTCATGGTGCGTGGGTTGTTGAGGTAGTCGTTGGAGACGAGCGAAGTGTCCAGCGAGCCCGGCCGCGCGCTGTGCAGGAGCTGGAACATGTAGTTCGAGGGATCGTACTTCCAGGTGAAGATGCGGTCGACCCAGAAGTACTGCGCGCCCACGTTGGAGCTCAAATTCTCCCACTTGGGGTTCTCGGGATCGTCAGGCGGCTTGACGGGATTCGGTCCCACGTGACAGAAGGCGCACGACATGCCGACTCGATAGGGACGCACCAGGCTCTTGTCGAGGTAATACTTCTCGTCGGTGTAGTAGCGCTCGGCGTCCCACTTCTTGGCCGCCGCCTCGTCGAAGGCAGGGTTGGGGAAGAGACGCAAGCCCACGATGCCCGTGGCGTAGCCGTAGAACGAGCCGGCGGGGAGGTTCTTGCCGCGCGCCCCGATGATGACTCCCGGATACTTCCGGTCGTTCTCGAAGGGATCGGCCGGGCAGTTCGCCGAGCGCTTGTCGATCCAGAGCCCGTAGCGCTGGGGATCGGGCCCGGTAGGCTGCTCGAAGCAGGGCTCGTTGACCAGCCCCAGGTAGTTCCAGCGATTGGCGCGGCTGAACTTGAGCGAAGCGTGCGACGAGAGGATCTTCAGTAGGTCGAAGTTGCCGAAGCTGTTGATGGTGATGGTGTCCCAGAAGCGATCGTTGCCGCCCGTCCACACGATCCACGTGTTGCGGCCTTGGATCTCCTCGCGGCTCAGCGGCACGCCGCTATCCATGTCGTGGAAGTAATCTTCATCCGCGGCGGGGAACGAGGTCGCGGTGCGACCCGCACGGCTCGCCTCGTCGAGGACCTGTCCCGCCCGATCCTGGCCACAGCCCGAGAGGAGGAGGAGCGCAACGGGGAAGAGCACGACGATGCCGCGCAGCCGATGTCCGATCATGGCAGGTGTCTCCCTCGTCGCGGATTGAGGAATCTCCGCGCATCCTCTCCCAGCCGTCGCGAGCATGTCAACCACGCTGGCCTCGCCTATTCACGAGCATGCGGAGCGCGAGGCGGGCGGGGCCTGTCGTCGGGGGCGGGGGAGCGCTCCCGCTGCGTCACCCGCTCGCCTGACTCGCCGCCCTGCGGGCGGCGCACAGGACGAGGGGGTCCCACTCCGCCGGAGCGCTCCCCCGCCCCCGCCGCCACCCGCCCCGATCGCACGTGCGGCACTCGTGAATAGTCCAAGCTGGCGCTTCGCACGGGGAGCGTTGCTCGACGGGTTTCCCGGCTGGGGCGGTGGGCGAGCCAGAGGCCGAGGGCGACGAGGGCCAGGCCGAGGGCTGCGAGGGTTGAGATGTGCTCGTGGAGGAGGAGGGCGCCGAGGATGGCGGCGGTGAGGGGACTCAGAGCGAGGAAGACAGTGACGCGCGTGGCGCTTGCGTGCTTGAGGGCCCACAGCCAAAGGTAGTAGCCGACCCCGCTGCTGAAGCCGATGAAGACGATGGCGGCCCATCCGCTCGTGGTGATGTGGGGCAGCGAGGCCACTACTCCCTCGCGCCAGGCCAGGGCGGCGAGAAAGACCACCGAGGCGAGCATGGCGAAGGTGCTCACGGGCAGCGTCGGATACTTCCGGAGATAGGGCCGATAGAGCACGCTGCATACCGCTCCGCTCAGCGCGCTGAGGAGGACAGCGAGCTCGCCCAGCCACTGGTGCGCGCCGCTTGCCGGCTGCATCACCTTGTCACCCAGGGTGGCTCCCACGCCCGCGATGGTCAGGAGCACGCCGAGCGTCTTCGACACGGTGAGCCGCTCGTAGCCGAGGGCGGCGGCGATCACCATGGTGAGGAGAGGGAAGGTGGCGAAGATCAGGGCGGCGCGGCCCGAGGGAATGAAGCGCAGGCCGTAATTGAGCAGCGCGATGAGGATGCCGAACTGCGTGATCCCAAGGAGCGCGATGGGCAGCCAGTCCCGCCCCTCGAAGCGTAGCCGCTCGCCGGAGGCGAGCACGAAGGGCGCCAGACACAGGACGCCGATGGCGTAGCGCAGCAGGGCGAGGGACGCGGGTCCCGTCTGGTCGACCACGAAGCGCGTGGCGACCATGGCCGCGCCCACCTGCACGCCGGTGACCGCGGCGGCCAGCACCGCGCGGCGATCGGTCACGAGAGCTCCCGCTCCCATGTTTCGCCCACGAGGTCGTGCCCAAAGCTCCGGTGCCGCTCCTGGTGGACGAGACGGAAGCCGGCCTTCTCGTAGATGCGGCGGGCCGCGCGCAGCACGCTGTTCGTCCACAAGGTGATTTTCCGGTAGCCCGTCGACCGCGCGAAGCGCAGACATTCGTCGACGAGGCGCTCTCCGATGCCGAGGCCACGCGCCTTGGGCTCCACGAGGAGAAGGCGTAGCTTGGCCACCGTCTTCGACTGCTTGACGAGGAAGACGGAGCCCACCATCTCGCCATCCTTCTCCGCGATCCAGCAGCGCTCTTTCCGGGGATCGAAGTCCCGCACGAACCTCGCCACGATCTCCGCCACCAGGGCTTCGAAGCGCTCGTCCCAGCCGAACTCCTGGGCGTAGAGCGCGCCGTGACGGTGGACGACCCAGCCCATGTCACCCGCCTGGTGCGGGCGCAGGATGTAGGGCGTCTGCCGCTCCGGGCGGGCGTCCAGGATGCCCTCGATCACGTGCATGGCGTCCACGAGACGGCCCTGCTCGGGAGCGGAGAGCCGTCCCACGATCTCGCTGATGTCCTGGTGCGAGCGCCGCTCGAGAGGCGCGAAGGCGGCCTGCCCGCGCGCGGTGAGCTCGAGGTGGCTCTGCCGCCCGTCGGCCTCGGAGCGGGTACGGGTGATGAAACGGCGCTTCTCGAAATCGCGGAGGACGCGGCTTAGGTATCCCGGGTCGAGGCCGAGGTCGCGGCTCAAGGCGGCCGCGGTGAGCTTGTCCCGGTGGGCGAGCTCGTAGAGCACCCGCACCTGGCTCAGGGAGAAGGCGCTGTCCAGGTAGCCCTCCTGGAGGAGGCCGATCTGCCGGGTGTAGAAGCGGTTGAAGCGCCGCACGGCGGCGACGCGCTCGTCGAGCTCCCTCGAGGCCATGGCGTTCCCTCCTGGGCGGGCGTCCGCATGAGTAGGTGCCATCGTCATCCAATTAGTTGACTAAGTCAAGTATAGCTGCGCCGTCCCCCCTCTGCTAGGGTGACGCGTCGCTGATTCCCGAGCAGGAGGTGTACGGACATGGAGCGCTCACAGGAGCCGGAGGCCTTCACCACCTTCGAGCGCCGGGGCTGGGGCCGCCAGATCGATGGCTACCAGCGCACCTTCGCCCGCCTCACCGCGCAGACCGTGCCCGCCATGCTGGACGCGGCGCGCGTGAGCCGGGGGTGCCGCGTCCTCGACGTGTGCACGGGCCACGGCGTCCTCGCGGACGCCGCCCTCGCGCGGAAGGCCGTCGTCTCCGGCCTCGACTTCGCGGAGGAGGTGGTGGCCACCGCCACGCGCAACGTGCCCGGCGTGGCGTTCCGCCGGGGCGACGCGCAGGCCCTGCCGTACCCCGACGCCAGCTTCGAGGCGGTGCTGTGCGGCTACGGGCTGATCCATCTCTCCGATCCCGGCGCAGCCCTCGCCGAGATGACCCGGGTGCTCGCGCCGGGCGGCCGGCTCGCCGTGAGCGTGTGGGAGCGTCCAGGACCCGACAACGGCTTCGGGCTCTTGTACGGCGCGGTGAGGGAACACGGCCGTCTCGACGTGGGACTCCCTCACGGCCCCGACTTCTTCCAGTTCAGCGAGCCCGCGCGCATGCGAGCGGCCCTGTCGGCGGCCGGCCTCGTCGACGTCGAGGTTGCCTCCGTGTCGCAGGCGTGGCGGTTCGAAGCTCCCGGGGATTTCGTGGAGGCGATGTTGACGGGCGCGGTGCGCGCCAAGGCGCTCCTGGAGGCGCAGGATCCGCGGGCCCTCGCCACCATCCGCGACGTGGTGGCCCGCGGTGCGGCGCGCTTCGCGGGCGCCGACGGCGCGTGCTACCTGCCCATGCCCGGTCTCGTGGGCAGTGGCGCCAAGCCCGCCCCTCGGAGGCCATGATACTGTCTCCGGGTATGCCGGGACCGACCTCGCACAGCTACTACTCTCAGCGCCTGCGCCTGCACTACGTGGACTGGGGCAATGCGGGGAAGCCGCCGCTCCTCCTCGTGCACGGCGGCCGCGATCATTGCCGGAACTGGGACTGGACGGCGGAGGCGCTGCGCGACGACTGGCACATCATCGCGCCGGATCTCCGGGGCCATGGGGACAGCCAGTGGTCGCCCGACGGCAGCTACACCATGGCGGGCTACATCTACGACCTGGCGCAGCTCATCCACCAGCAGCGCTTGGCCCCCGTGACCATCATCGCCCATTCCCTGGGCGGCAACATCGCGCTCCGCTATTCCGGCATCTATCCCGAGGCCGTGGCGCGACTGGTGGCCATCGAAGGCCTGGGTCCGCCCCGCAGCGTACTCAAGGAGCGCATGGGCAAGACGGTGGACGAGCGGATGGACATGTGGATTCGCGAGCAGCGCGCCCTCGCCGGCCGTCTGCCGCGCCGCTATGCCTCCATCGAGGATGCCTTCCGGCGAATGCAGGAAGAGAACCCGCACCTCTCCGCGGAGCAGGCACGCCACCTCACCGTGCAGGGCGTGAACCAGAACGAGGATGGAACATACAGCTGGAAGTTCGACAACTATGTCCGCGCCTGGCCGCCCTACGACATGTCGGGCCGCGACATCGCCACCTTATGGTCGCGCATCGATTGCCCGACGCTCCTCCTGTACGGTAAGGAGAGCCAATCGGGCAACCCGGCCGAGGATGGTCGCGCGGAGCCGTTTCGCCACGCCACCGTAGTGGGAGTGGACAAGGCAGGACATTGGCTGCACCACGATCGCCTGGAGGAATTCCTCCGTACCGTCCGCGAGTTTCTCGGACAGGAAGGAACGGCATCGCTATGAATGCCCTGCGCGCGGAGCCTCGGAAGCGCCCCGAAGCGTGGCTGGGCCGGGACATGGCCGAGTCGACGGAGTGGATCGTGTCCGTCCCGCCCCGGGCGGTGGCAGAGATGGACGCCGCCCTGCGCGAGCTTCAGCGCCGCGGGCTCGCCTGGCCGCGCTTCGGCCGAGAGGATTTTCCGTTGCCGACCTTCTCGCGCGATCTCAGCGCCGTGCTCGACGAGCTCGAGAACGGCCGCGGCTTCGTGGTGCTGCGCGGCTTCGCCGTCGATCACTACTCCCTCGAGGAGCTGCGCAACCTCTATTGGGGCGTGGGCGCCCATCTTGGCCACGCCCGCTACCAGAACGCCCACGGCGAGCTCATCGGCGAGGTGCGCGACGAGTACCGGCTCTATGGCGAGGTGCAAGAGCGGCAAGCCGATCCGGCCCTCGGTCGCACCTCGCGCTCCAAGGCGCGGTCGAGCGGCCCCCTGCGCTTCCACACCGATCGGTGCGACGTGGTCACCCTGCTCTGCGTCCGGTCGGCGCGCCGGGGCGGGGCGAGCAAGATCGTGAGCGCGGTGAGCGTCGCCGAGGCCATTCGCGCTCGGCGTCCCGATCTCCATGACCTCCTATGGCAGGACTACTGGCGCAGCCGCCAGGGCGAGGAGGCGGGCGGTGAGCACAGGGTGTACGCCATGCCCCTGTTCGCCGAACACGCGGGCAAATTCACCACGCAGTACTCCCGCACCTTCGTGGAGGCGGCGCAGAAGCTGCCCGACGTGCCGCGCCTCACCGCGGCCCAGAACGAGGCGCTCGACCTGCACGCCACGGTGTGCGAGGAGCTCGCCTTCACCATGGATCTCCAGCCGGGCGACCTTCAGCTCCTGAACAACCACGTCATCTATCACGGACGCACCGGGTACGAGGACGCCGGCGGACCCGATCGGGACCGGCTGCTCCTGCGGCTGTGGATCGCTCCGCCCAACTCCCGCGAGTTGCCGAGTGGCTTCGAGACGCTGTGGGGGACCACCGAGCCCGGCACTCCGCGCGGCGGTATCGCCCAGCCCGCGAAGATCGACTAGCGCGTTCTGCGGGCGGCGCGCGTCGATCCTCACGGCAAAGCAGGCGCGACGCGTCGATCTGC
>DATGCY010000132.1:0-7258 GCA_035311385.1 Candidatus Methylomirabilota bacterium | reverse complement strand
GTTCGAGCTGGTGGTGAATCTTGGGACGGCGAAATCGCTCGGGCTGAAGATCCCGCAGCCAATTCTGCTGCGGGCAAACGAAACTATCAACTAGGCGCTTCTGGGAGTTCCAATTCGCGGCACTTGGGCGTCCGCTTCGAGCGCGGGCCCGCGCCATCCTTCCTGTGAGGAAGGTTCGGAAGGGGGCGAAGCCCCCCTCTGAGTCTACTCAGCGTCTGGGAGCGATGGCGTCGAGGAGATCGACCATGGCCCCGATGCGCTTGGGCAGGTCACCCTCGAACTTCGACAGCTCTTCGCGCGCGCGGAAGAGCTCATCGGTGATGTAGAGGGAGGCGAGGGCGAGGGCTTTCACGGGATCTGGGCCGCGCAGCTGGCCCTCCACGCTCTTCGCCCGCTTCTCCACGTAGGCGGCGATGTCGCGGACGTGCTGGGGATCGGCCTCGCTCCGGATCGTGTACTTTTGGCCGAGGATCTCCACTTCGACGCGCTGGGGCTCGCTCATAGGTCGAGCTTCTCCATCTCTTTGAGCATGGCGTTGATCTGGCCCAGCATCTCCTTGCGCTCGTGCCGCAGCCGCTGGAGCTCGGCGCGATCCGCCTCTCCGGCCGCCAGCTTGGCCTGGAGGGACTCGCGCTCCTTGCGGAGCATGACGATGACTTCCGCCGCCCGCCTCACCGCCTTTTCCAGGTCCTCGAGTCGCTCTCCGACCGGCTCGGTCATGACACCCCTCTCACCTCGGCCGCGAAGCGGCGGCTGATTTCGGACACGATCCTGGCATGGAGCTCGTTCACTTCCCGGTCCGTCAGGGTGCGATCCGGCGCCTGGAAGGTGAGACTCCAGGCGAGGCTTCGCTTGCCCGTCCCCATCTGCCCGCCCTCGTAGACGTCGAAGAGGGTGAGGCGCGAGAGCAGGGGTAGCTCGAGCGAGCGGATGGCCGCCTCGATCTGTCCCGCCGTCACCTCGTCGGGCACCACCACGGCGAGATCGCGCTGAACGGCGGGGAAGCGCGGCAGCGGCTGGTAGTGGATCTCCGGCCACGGGAGAGCCAGGAGCGTGGTGAGCGAGAGCTCGGCGAGGAAGACGGGCGCGGAGAGATCGAAGGTCTCGCGCACGCCGAGCGCCACCTCGCCGAACCAGCCGACGACCCGGCTGCCCACCGCGAGGGCGGCGCCGCGCCCCTGCTCCAGATAGCGCGGGCCGTCGCCGGGCGCATAGAGGGTCGTCTCGACCTCGCGGAAGCCCGCCGCGTGCAGGGCGAGCTCCGCCGCGCCCTTGACGTCGTGCACGTCGACGCGCTCGCGCGTGGCGTGCCAGGCCCGCGGCGCGCGCTGCCCCGTCATGGCCACGGCAAGCCAGAGCTCTTCGTGGGCGGGGTGATCACCGTCCCCCTCCCGGTGGGGAGCAAAGGTATGGCCGATCTCGAAGGCGCGCACATCGGGAATTTGGTGCGTCCCGTTGAGGGCTACGATCTCGAGCAGCCCGGGCGCGAGCGAGGGCCGGAGCACGGACCGCTCGGAGGAGATGGGGTTCTGGAGCGCGATGAACTTCTCCGGCGTGTCCCATCCCATGGCCTTGAGCCGCGCCGGATCGACGAGGGCGTATGTGATGGCCTGGGACACTCCCGCCGAGGTGAGGGCGCGCGTGATCGCGCGAGTGAGGGACAGCGCGGGGGGTTGCGACACGGGCTCCCGCACCCCACCGCCGGCCAGGGCGGAGGGAACCTTGTCGTAGCCCCAGACGCGGACGATCTCCTCGACCAGATCGTCCTCCTGGGTGATGTCGCGGCGGAAGCTCGGGACCACAATCTGCAGCGCGAGCCCGGAGTCGTCCACCGCAAAGCCCAGGGCCTGAAGGATGCGCACCATCTCCTCGTGCGGCGGACACACGCCGATGACCCGCTCCACGCGCGCGCGTCGCAGCGCGAGGCGGGGGCGCGGCTTCGGCCCCGGATACACATCGACCACGCCCTTGGCCACGGTGCCCCCGCCCAGGTCCGCCATGAGCTGCGTGGCGCGATCCAACGCCTCGCGCAGCCCTTCGATGTCGGCGCCGCGCTCGAAGCGATAGGCGGCGTCCGTGTGGAGCCCGAGCGTGCGGGACGTAGCGCGGACGGAGCCGGGATTGAAGTACGCGCTCTCCAGCAGCACGTTGGTGGTGCGGACCGTCACCTCCGTACTCGCTCCGCCCATCACCCCGCCTACCGCGATGGGACCGTCCGGGTCGCAGATCAGGAGCATGTCGGGAGCGAGGGTACGGTCCTGCCCGTCGAGGGTGACGATGTGCTCGCCGGGCTGCGCCCGTCGCACGATGATCCGGTGGCGGACGATGGAATCGTAGTCGAAGGCGTGGAGAGGGTGACCCATCTCCCATAGGACGTAGTTGGTCACGTCGACCAGGTTGTTGATGGGACGCAGGCCCACCGCGCGGAGGCGCTGGGCCAGCCACGGAGGCGACGGCTTCACGGTGAGCCCGGTGATCACGCGGGCGGCGTAGCGCGGGCACAGGTCGGGATCGAGAATCTCCACGCTGGCCATGCCGGCCGCATCGCTCTCCCCTTCCGTCACCGCGATCTGGGGGAAGCGGAACGGCGCGCCCGTGATGGCGGCAACCTCGCGGGCCACGCCCACCACGGAGAGTGCGTCGGGGCGGTTGGGCGTGATCTCGATATCGAAGATCGTGTCCTCGAGACCCAGGTACCGATCGAGCGGAGCGCCGAGCGGCGCATCGGCAGGCAGCTCGAGGATGCCACTGCCGTCCATGCCGATGCCGAGCTCCTCCTCGGAGCAGAGCATGCCCTCGGAGAGCGTGCCGCGGATCTTGGTCGCCTTGATCGTGCGCCCACCGGGCAAGGTCGCTCCCGGCGGCGCGAAGGCCGAGCGCAGGCCGGGGGCGGCGTTGGGAGCGCCGCAGACCACGGAGAAGCGCTTGTCGGGCAGGGCGACTCGGCAGAGGCGGTTGTGATGTCCGGCGGGCGTCACGCCGAGATCCTGCTCGATGGCCTCGATCTCGCCGATGACCACGCCGGACAGACCCTCCACGAGCGGCTGGAGGGCCGCCACCTCGATGCCCGCGTTGACGAGACGGTCCGCCACCACGGCGGGCGGCAGATCCGTCTCGACGAACTCCCGAAGCCAGCGATACGAGACCTTCAGGGCTGTCCCCTCACCTCGACCCGATGGCGAACTGAGAGAGGAAGCGCATGTCGTTCTCGAAGAACAGACGGATGTCGTCGATCTCGTACTTGAGAATGGCCACCCGCTCCACGCCCATGCCGAAGGCCCAGCCCGTGACCTCCTCGGGATCGTAGCCCACGTTGCGCAGGACGTTGGGGTGCACCATGCCGGAACCCAGAATCTCGATCCAGCCTCCATGCTTGCAGAACCGGCAGCCCGCGCCGCCGCACTTGAAGCAGAGCACGTCCACCTCCGCGGAAGGCTCCGTGAAGGGGAAGAACGAGGGACGGAAGCGCACGCGCGAGCCTGGCCCGAACATCTCGCGGGCGAAGTAATCCAGGGTCCCCTTCAGATCGGCCATGGTGATGTGGCGATCCACGGCGAGGCCTTCGATCTGGTGGAACATGGGCGAGTGGGTGGCGTCGGTGAGGTCGTGCCGGAAGACTTTGCCGGGGCAGATGATGCGCACGGGCGGCCGTTGCGCCTTCATGGCGCGGATCTGCACGGGCGAGGTGTGGGTGCGCAGCACGACATCGGGGGCCACATGGAAGGTGTCCTGCATGTCGCGCGCGGGATGGTCGTCGGGAAAGTTGAGCGCGCTGAAGTTGTAGTAGTCCGTCTCCACCTCGGGCCCCTCCGCCACGGAGAACCCGAGCCCCTCGAAGATAGTGATGATCTCTTCCTGCACGCGGATGATCGGATGCACGGCGCCCGGCGCGGTGAGCCGGCCGGGCAGGGTGAGGTCGACGTGGCGCGAGGCGAGGGTCTGGCGATGCTCCTCCGTCTTGAGGCTCTCGTGCCGCGCGGAGAGCGCCTCCTCTACCTGCTCCTTGGCGAGATTCGCCTCTTGGCCGACGCGGGGCCGATCGGCGGCGGCCACCTTGCCGAGGCCGCGGAGCAGCGCCGTCAGCTCGCCCGAGCGTCCGAGCACGCGCACCCGCACCTGCTCGAGGGCAGACGTGGATCGGGCCCCGGCGATGTCCGCCAGGGCCCGGTCGAGGATGTCCTGGACCCGCGGGTCCGCCGCCATCGGCTAGCCCTGCTGGGCGGTCGCCACCGAGGCGAGCTTGGCGAAGGCGGGCGGATCCGACACGGCCAGCTCGGCGAGGATCTTCCGATCGAGGTTGATCCCAGCCTTCTTGAGCCCGGCCATGAAGACGGAGTAGGACAGCCCGAGCTCGCGGCACGCCGCGTTGACACGCACGATCCAGAGCGATCGCGCCCGACGCTTCTTCTGCTTCCGGCCCTTGTAGGCGAAGGCACCCGCGCGGAGGACTGTCTCCGCCGCGGTGCGGTAGAGCTTGCGGCGGCCACCGAAGTACCCCTTCGCCTGCTTGAGGATCTTCTTCCTGCGCTGGCGGGTCTTGGACCCGCCCTTGGCCCGTGGCATTGCGCGTTCTCCTTTGCGTTACAGGTACGGGACGAGCCGCCTGAGCGTCGGCTGGTCCGCTTCCGAGATCAGCGTCGCCTTGCGGAGCTGGCGCCGTCGCTTGGGGCTCTTGCTCTCGAGCTTGTGGCGCTTCCATCCGCTCTGGCGCTTGAGCTTGCCGCTCGCCGTAGCCTTCACCCGCTTGGCCGCGGCCCGCTTCGTCTTCATCTTCGGCATGGTGAGCCTTTCCTCCTCTGACCCCCTCTTCCCTCAGGAGAGAGGGCAGGGTGAGGGGTGGTCCTTGCTGCTGCTCCCTTCCTTCTCATCTCCCTCTCCCTCTGGGAGAGAGACGGGGTGAGGGTTCCTTAGTGTGTCCTGAGTCCGCTCCGCCACCTCACCCTAACCCTCTCCCCCTGAGGGGGCGAGGGAACTCAGTGCGGCTTGGGCGAGAGGATCATGGAGAGCATCCGCCCTTCCATCCGCGGATGGTTCTCGATCACCGCCACGTCGGACATGATCTCCGTCATCTTCGTGAGCATCTTCCAGCCGAGCTCGGTGTGGGCCATCTCGCGCCCCTTGAAGCGCACGGTCACCTTGGCCTTGTTGCCTTCCTCGAGGAAGCGCCGCACGTGCTTCGCCTTGAAGTCGAAGTCGTGGGTGTCCGTCTTGGGGCCGAGCTTGACCTCCTTCACCTGGATCGTCGTCTGTTTCTTGCGCGCATCCTTCTGGCGGCGCGCCTGCATGTATTTGTACTTCCCGAAGTCCATGATCCGGCACACCGGGGGCACCGCTTCCGCGGCTACCTCGACGAGATCCATGTCACCCTGCCGCGCCAGCTCCAGCGCTTGCGCGATGGGCAGGATCCCCAGCTGCTCGCCGTCCGCGCTCACCACGCGGACTTCCCGCACGCGAATCCCCTCGTTGATCCGGATCTCCTTGGACTGTATGGGCGTCTCCCTTAGCTGCGGGTCTCGCTCAGCCCGAGCGGCCCACGGTGAGAGTGGCGGAGCGGGCGCCGACCTCGCTCACGAGGTCGTGCACGATCTGGTCGACGGGAAGCACGACCGATTGATCGCTTCCCCGCTGGCGGAGGCTCGCCGTTCCCTGCTGCGCCTCACGCTCGCCGACCACGAGCATGTACGGCACCTTGTGCACCTGCGCCTCGCGAATCCGATAGCCGAGCTTCTCGTTGCGGTCGTCGAGGTAGACGCGAGTCCCCGCTGCCCGCAGCCGCGCGTGCACGCTTTTCGCGTACTCGCTGTGCTTCTCGCTGATGGGCAGCACGCGCGCCTGCACGGGGGCAAGCCACGTGGGGAACGCCCCCGCGAAGTGCTCGGTGATGATGGCCACGAAGCGCTCGTAGGAGCCGAAGATGGCGCGGTGGATCACCACCGGGCGCTTGGGCTGACCGTCGGAGTCGATGTACTCGCAGTCGAACCGGTTGGGCAGGTTCAGGTCGACCTGGATCGTGGCGAGCTGCCAGGGACGTCCCAGGGAATCGTGCACGTCGATGTCGATCTTGGGTCCGTAGAAGGCGCCGTCGCCCGGGTTGAGGGCATAGGCCAGCCCGTTGGCCTTCAAGGCCTCGTGGAGCGCCTGCTCCATCTGGTCCCACTGCTCGTCGGTGCCCAGCCGCTGGGGCGGGCGCGTGGAGAGCTTGTACGACGCGTGCAGCGTGAACGTCTTGTACCACTCGCCCACCAGTTGCAGGAGCGCGGTGATCTCGTCCTGGAGCTGATCGGGCCGGCAGTAGAGATGCGCGTCGTCCTGGGTGAACTGGCGCACGCGCACGAGGCCGGAGAGCACCCCCGACCGCTCGTTGCGATGGCAGCGCCCCATCTCCGAGTAGCGCAGGGGCAGGTCGCGGTACGACCGCAGCGCCCGCCGGTATACGTAGGAGGACTCGGGGCAGTTCATGGGCTTGAGGCTGAACGTCTCCTCCTCGATCTCCAGCTTGAACATGTTCTCGCTGTAGTGCTCCCAGTGCCCCGACTGCTCCCACAGCTTCTTGTTCACGAGCATGGGCGTGGAGATCTCCTGGTAGCCCCGCGCGTCGAGGTGCTCGCGGGCGAACTTCTCGAGCTCCCGGATGAGCACCATCCCTCCGGGGAGCCAGAAGGCCGCCCCCGGCGCCACCTCGTGGAACTCGAAGAGGTCGAGCTCGCGGCCGAGCTTGCGATGATCGCGCTTCTTCGCCTCCTCGATGCGCCAAAGGTACTGCGTGAGCTCGTCCTTGCTGAGCCAGGCCGTCCCGTAGATGCGCTGGAGCATCGGGTTCTTCTCGTTGCCGCGCCAGTAGGCAGCGGACGACGAGAGGAGCTTGAAGTGCTTGATCTGACCCGTGGAGGCGACGTGCGGCCCGCGGCAGAGGTCGATGAAGTCGCCCTGCTTGTACAGGGAGACGGTGGGCGCGTCGATACCGCGGATGATCTCCACCTTGAACGGCTCGCCCTTGTCCTCGAAGAAGCGGATGGCCTCCTCGCGGGACAGCTCCGAGCGCTCGAAGGGCGCGTTGGCCTTGGCCAGCTCGTGCATCCGCGTCTCGATCCGCTCGAGGTCCTCCGGCGTGAAAGGTTCGGGCTTGGCGAAGTCGTAATAGAAACCGTCTTCGATGGCCGGCCCGATGGTGACCTTGACCTCGGGGAAAAGCTGCTTCACCGCTTGCGCCATCAGGTGCGCCGTGGAGTGACGCAGCGTGGGTAGCGGCTCCGGCGCG
>DATGCY010000131.1:0-2686 GCA_035311385.1 Candidatus Methylomirabilota bacterium | reverse complement strand
TCTGGAACCCGGCGTAGTTGGTGTCGCGCAGCAGCGCCACCGCCTCGGCCTCGTTGCGGCCGAAGTGCACCGCGCGGAAGGCGCCCACGCTCTCGCCCAGACCGAGCTTGCGCCCGTTCTCCGCCGCCACGTCCTGGTAGACGTGGCACAGGCGCTGGAAGTCCGGCGGGTGCGCCACCAGGATCCACGGCACGATGCTCGACTTGGCCGTGTAGCGGATGGTCGTCTCGCTCACCGAGAAAGGCTGGAACATCGGCGGGTGCGGCTCCTGGTAGGGCCGGGGCACGACGCAGATCTTCCGCACCACGCCGTCGTCGTCGATCTCGCCGGGAGCGCCGTACTGCCGCGTCCAGTCGGCCACCGGCCAGCGCGTGATCCCTTCTTTGTACGGATAGGGGACCTTGTAGTACTCGCCGTCGTACTCCCACGCCTCCTCGGTCCAGGCTTTCTTGATGACCTTGACCGTCTCCTCATAGACCTTGCGGTTGTGGTTGTCGATGGAGGAGCCGTCCATCGGCGCCCCGGTCACGTGGTACTGCTGCCCCAGGACGTTGACCCACCGGTCCTGGTAGCCGCGGGCGAACCCAGCGTAGACCCGCCCCTTTGTCAGATGGTCCAGTACGGCCAGCTCCTCGGCGGCGCGAATGGGATCCCACGAGGGCAGCACGAGCCCGAGCGGGGAGAACTTGATGCGCTTGGTGCGGGCGGCCAGGTCCGCATAGATCAGGAGCGGGGCCACCGACGTCTCGTAGCCCTCGGAGTGGAAGTGGTGTTCGGTAGTGGCCATGACGTCGAAGCCGGCGTCGTCGGCGAACACGGCAAGCTTGCGCAGCTCGTCCAGCATTTGCTGATACCGCTCGTTGTTGCGGCCGATGGGCCGCAGGCGCTTGCGATCTTCCAGCGTTCCGGGCACGGTGGGCAGGACGAAGAGCATGAACTTCATGGCTTGCCTCCTTCTTCGGTAGGCGCGCTCACCCCCATGAGATCCTTCCTCCGCTAGAAGCTCCGCGGGGGAGTGAGTCTGCGCCCCGGGACGGGGCGAGGTCAAGCCTACCACCCGACCGAGGGGTCGCGCAGCCGCACCGGGATGGCCGCGGCAATTTGACGACGCCACAGGCCGGCCGGAGAGTGGATGCGTGCACACCGTCCTGCTTCGCTTCGTGGCGCTCTACGCGCTCATGTACGGCGCCTTCGGCGTGTCCTCCCCGTTCCTGCCGGCATTCTTCGAGAGGCGCGGGCTCACCCCCGAGCAGCTCGGCGCTCTCTTCGGCGCCGGAACGGCGATCCGGCTCATCTCGGGGCCGGCGTGCGGGCGCCTCGCCGACCGGACCCAGGCTCTTCGAGGGGTCCTGGCCGGGTGTGCGTTGCTGGCGGCGGCGGTCGCCGCCGGCTTGCTGGCCGTGACCGACGTCCCCGCGCTCTTCGCGATCAGCTTCCTGCACGGGGCGGCCCTGGCGCCGATCACCACGCTCGCCGATGCCCTGGCCCTGCGGGCCAGCGCGCCCCGGACGGGCGACGCGGGATTCGAGTACGGCTGGGTGCGCGGCACGGGGTCCGGTGCGTTCATCCTCGGCACGCTGCTGAGCGGTCAGGTGGTCGGCGCCTGGGGCCTCGGCTCCATCCTGGTGCTTCACGCCACGCAGCTCGCCATTACAGCCGGCCTGGCGCTGCTCGTGCCCGCGCCTGGCCCCACCGAGACCACAGGCGCGCGGGCGCCGACGCAGGGTCTCCTCGGACTGCTGCGCCTCGCCGACTTCCGGCGTGTCATGCTCGTGGCCACCCTCGTGCTGGGCAGCCATGCCATGCACGACATCTTCGCCGTCATCCGCTGGAGGGCAGCCGGGGTCAGTCCCTCCACCATCAGCGTGCTGTGGTCGGAGTCGGTGGCCGCCGAGGTCGTGGTCTTCTTCTTCGTCGGCCCGCCACTCGTGAGATGGCTCGGCGCCAGGGGCGTGATGGCGCTTGCCGCCGCGGCCGGCCTCCTGCGCTGGGCCATCGTCGCGTCGACGACGGCCGTCACGGCGCTCATTCTCGTTCAGCCCTTGCACGGGATCACCTTCGCCGCGCTACACCTGGCGTGCATGCGCGTCATCCCCGCAATCGTCCCGCCTGGCCTGGCCGCGACGGCGCAGGCCATGTACGCGTTTGGACCGGCGGCGGCGACCGCGCTGCTCACGCTGGCATCGGGGTATGTCTATGCGCGTCTCGGCGGCCAGGCCTTCCTGGTGATGGCGCTGCTCTGCGCGGCGGCGGTGCCTCTGGCGCTCACCTCGCGCGCCCGCGAGTCCGGCTCGTAGCCGTCCCCGTCCCGGCGGCCACGGCCTTGCCGCGATGCGAGTGGGCGCGGCGCTACGACTCGTACTTGTAGCCGAGCCCGTAGACCGAGTGCACGACCTCGCGATCGGGCAGCACGGCGGAGATCTTCCGGCGGATCTTCTTGATGTGGCTGTCGACGGTGCGGTCGGACACCACCCGCTCGTCGCGGTACATCGCGTCGATGAGCTGATCCCGAGTGTAGATGCGGCCGGGATGATCCACCAGCACTTTGAGGAGCTGGAACTCCACGGCGGTGAGGTTGAGGTCCGATCCGCCGATCGTCGCGCGATGCCCCGCCTCGTCGAGCTTCACGCCACCGCCTTCCGAGGCACGCTCAGCACGTCGCGAGCGACGCAGCACCGCCTTCACG
>DATGCY010000130.1:0-3187 GCA_035311385.1 Candidatus Methylomirabilota bacterium | reverse complement strand
GCTCGTCGTCGCCGCGCTGGGGGCGGCGATCCCTGTGGCGGCCGAGCAAGGCGTCACGGACACGGAGATCCTGCTCGGAGGGTCGAACTCGTTCTCGGGTCCGCTGGCCTTCACGGGCACCCAGCTGACGCGTTTTGGGGTCGACCTCTATTTCCGTGTCCTCAACGACGCGGGCGGTGTCCACGGCCGCCGGATCCGCACGATCTACTACGACGATGGCTACCGGCCCCAGGACGCGGTGGCCAACACGAGGAAGCTGGTGGAGCAGGACAATATCTTCGCGGTGATCGCGCCCCAGGGCTCGCCCCCCGTGGTGGCCACCCTCGCATATCTCGAACAGAACAAGGTCCCGCTGCTCTTCCCGTTCCAGAGCTCGACGGAGACGCGCAACCGGAAGTACGTCTTCAGCGGCCTCGTGCTGAGTGATCGCCAATCGCGCATGATGATCGACTACCTCGCGGGCCCGCGGAAGTTCAAGCAATTTGCCGCCCTGTACCAGGACGACGAGTACGGCAAGTCGTTCCTCGGGGCCTTCGAACGGGATCTGGGCCGCCACGGCCTCAAGCTGATGGCGACCGAGCCCGTGAAGCGCGGCGTGACGGATGTGAGCGCCCAGATCGCCAAGCTTCAGGCGGCGAAGCCGGAGGTGACGTTCCTCGTGCTGACGCCCGGGCCGGCCGCGCAGGCGCTCAAGGAGCGGCAGAAGATCGGCTGGAGCGACACGCTGATGGTCTCGACGGGGCCGCTCACCGACGAGACATATTTGGCTCTCGCGGGTGACGCCTCCGAAGGGGTCGAAGGTCTGTCGACACTGCCGGATCCCTCCCGCTCCGATCTGCCCGGCGTCAAGCTCTACCGGGAGCACCTCCAGAAGTACTCCCCCAAGAACGAGCCCAATCGTTACTCGCTGGCGGGCTACCTGGCCGGCATGCTCTTCGCAGAAGGCGCCAAGCGCGCGGGTCGATCTCTAACCCGCGAGGGGCTCGTGGTAGCCCTCGAGGGCGTCAAGGGCTTCGACACCGGTATCGTCCCGCCGATCGCGATCGGGCCCGACCATGACACCCAGAAGCAGGGATTCTGGGTGCGTGTGGAGAAGGGCCATTTCACGCCGCTTTCGGACTGGATCAAGTCCGATCCGTGACGTCGGCGCCCGCGCTGCTCGAGGTGGCGGGACTGTCGATCCGCTTTGGCGGTCTCGATGCGCTGAGCGGCGTCGACCTCACGGTGAGGGTAGGGGAGATCTTCGCCCTCATCGGGCCCAACGGTGCCGGCAAGACCACCGTCTTCAACGTGGTCACCGGTCTGTACCGACCTCTGGCCGGTCGGGTGCGTTTCGACGGCCACGACGTGTTGACCCGCGCACCCCATATGGTGGCGCGCCTGGGCATCGCACGGACGTTCCAGAACACGGAGGTGTTTCGCGGGCTCTCCGCGCTCGACAACGTGCGCATCGGCGCCCACGCGCGGCTGCGCGGCAGTGTGCTCGCCGCCGCGCTGGGAATGCCGAGCGTACGGCGGGAGGAATCGAAAGCGCGCGAGCAGGCCCACCGGCTCCTCGCGCGGGTGGGGCTGGGTGATGTCGCCGATCATGACGCCGCGGGCCTCCCCCTCGGGCTCCAGAAGCGCCTGGAGCTGGCCCGGGCGCTCGCCCTGGAACCGCGACTCCTCCTGCTCGATGAGCCGGCGGGCGGGCTCAATCCCACCGAGACGCAGGGGCTGATGGAGCTGATTCGGAGCCTTCGGGATGACGATCGGCTGACCATCCTGCTCGTCGAGCACAACATGGAGCTGGTGATGGGGGTGTCCGACCGCGTCGCCGTGCTCCAGCACGGACGGAAGCTGGCGGAGGGGACGCCCGTCGAGATGAGTCGGGACCCCGCCGTGATGGACGCCTACCTGGGCGACGATGACTAGCCTGCTCACGCTCGACAACGTGTCGGTCGCCTATGGCAAGCGCCGCGCCCTGGAGAACATCTCGCTCAGCGTCGCCCCCGGGGAGATCGTGACCCTGCTCGGCGCCAACGGCAGCGGCAAGAGCACCACCCTGCGGACGATCTCTGGGCTCGTCCGTCCCCGAGCGGGCCGCGTCGTGTTCGACGGCCGCGACATCACGCGAACGGCCCCCGACGCCATCGTGGCTGCCGGCGTCAGTCATGTCCCCGAGGGACGCGAGATCTTTCCGCAGTTCACCGTACGAGAGAACCTGCTCGTGGGTGCCCACACCGCTGCCCGCGCGGGAATCGCCGAGGCAACCGAACGAGCGTTCGCGCTCTTTCCCGTGCTCCGCCAGCGCACACGCCAGGTCGCGGGCACGCTGTCGGGCGGCGAGCAGCAGATGCTCGCGATGGCGCGCGCCCTCATGATCCGGCCGCGCCTGCTTCTCCTCGACGAGCCCTCCCTCGGTCTGGCTCCGCGTCTCACGCGTGAGATCTTCGACGTCATCGCGCGCATCAATGCCGAAGGGG
The DNA here is from genome assembly GCA_035311385.1 of Candidatus Methylomirabilota bacterium. Lineage (GTDB taxonomy): Bacteria > Methylomirabilota > Methylomirabilia > Rokubacteriales > CSP1-6 > AR37. Next base: position 722 of record DATGCY010000130.1, on the reverse strand, counting down.
TGACGGTTCTGCTCGTCGAGCAGAACGCACGACGCGCCCTGGCCCTCGCCTCGCGCGCCTATGTGCTGGAGACGGGGCACGTGGTGGTCACCGGCCCCGCCCGCGAGCTGGCTGCGGATCCGCGCATCCGCGCCGCCTACCTTGGCCTCGCGGAGCCTCCCGCTTCCTGAGCGGCTCCAGTTCTCGACGACAAGGAGGGAGACATGGCGTTCGTCGCATCGAACGGACTCACGGAAGAAGGCACGGGCAAGACGGTGGAGGCGGGGGGCATGACCGTCCACTACCACGACATCGGCGCAGGGGAGCCGGTGCTCTTCCTGCACTCCTACGGCCCGGGTACCACGGCCTGGATCACCTTCCACAAGACCGTGGGAGTCCTCTCGCAGCACTTCCGGTGCATCCTCATGGACCTGCCGAATTTCAGCAAGACGGGGCCTATCGTCTATCAGGAGGGGGTCCATGCCGTGCAGGCCCGCACCGCCGTCGCGCTCTTGGACGCGCTCGGCATTCGTCGGGCGCACTTTGTCGGGAACTCGCAAGGCGGACAGTCCTCCATGGTCGCGGCGATCACGTACCCGGATCGGGTCGACAAGTTCGTGATGGGCGGATCACACATCGGCACGGGCGGCGACCGTTACCTGATGGCCAACCGCCCCTCGGAGGGCAGCCGGGCCACGCGGGAGGCCCTCGCTAATCCCACGCGGGAGAATATCAGGCGCTAC
>DATGCY010000129.1:0-68277 GCA_035311385.1 Candidatus Methylomirabilota bacterium | reverse complement strand
CGTGGAGCAGCGGCCGCGCGCCCAGTCGCGGGGAAACGTCGTGCATCTCGAGCAGGGCGAGGCGGTCATCTTCACCACGCGCTACCGCCCCGTGAAGGGCGCGCGCGGCGCCTATCGTACGGCGATGCGGCACGGGGTGAGCCGGCTCCTCACGGGCGAGCGCTACACCTTGGGGGTCATCTTCCACAACGCGCGTTAGCGTCTGCCCGTCATCGAGCTGCAGAGCGCGAGGCGGCCGGGTCCTATTCACGAAGTCTCCGGAGCGCGAGGCGGGTCGGGGCCCGTCGTCGGGGGCGGGGGTGCGCTCCAGCTGCGTCACCCGCTCGCCTGAATCACCGCCCTAGCGGGCGGTGTACAGGACGAGGGGGTCCCACTCCGCCGGAGCGCACCCCCGCCCCCGACGCCACCCGCCCCGATCACACGTCCCAACCCCTGGACAAGCCGGGCTAACTAGCGCGTGTCGACGAGAAGCCCGGCCGTCTCGCGCTCCGGGTATTACCTCGCCGTCTTGCGCTCCGGATGATGGCGGACACGCGGGGCTAGCTGCCCGGTTCGGCCTCCCACAGCCCTGAATAGCGCGTGACGAAGCCGTCTCCGCTCACGGAAAGCTCGGCGGTGAAGCGTCCGCCGTCGCTCTCGTAGGCGTAGGTTGCCTCGCCCGTGCGTCGATAGATCTGCTCGAGAAGCTCTACGGTGAGACCCGGGAAGCTGAGCCAGGCCGCGCGAACCGCGGCTGATTCGCCCAGCGCGAGGCCGAGACGGCGGATGGGTAGGAGGTTGGTGGCCGGCGTGAAGCCGAGGTCGATATCCAGGCATCCGGCCACGGCGAGGCACGGCACGTCGTTGAGCGACCAGCGCCGCTCGGCGTCGCACCGGACCTCGACGCCGATCGCGCGGTCGCCCCACCATCCCGCCACCGATCCGCTCAGCGTCCGCCAAGCGTGGTCGCAGACCACGCGGTAGTCCAGGCGGCAGGGCTGTCCCGCTTCCGTGAACACCGCGGTGCCCGTGAGGTGCCACTGAGCGTCGTGGAGGACGAGGCGGGCGCAGTCGTGACCAGCCTGGTCGAGCCGTCGCCACAAGATGGTGGGGACGGTCATGTGCCCTCGGTGAAAGGACGGATGTCTTCGATGAAGCGGTGCATGAGGGCGAGGTGCTCCTCCAGGCTCCGGAGCGGCGCTTCCAGCACGATGTGCCCCACGCCCACCCCGGCATAGCGGGCGATCTGCTCGATGATGAAGGCGGGCGGCCCGACCAGGCTCGCCGTGGGGCGCGTCGAGGGCTGATCGCGCACGGCGAAGCCCGCGCGCACCGAGAAGGTCAGGTCGGTGCCGAGGCGACCGACCTCGCCGCACGCCGTGAAGACCTCGCGGATCTGGTCGCGCATGAGGTCCGGGGAGGACCACGCCGCGTGGAAGCCGTCGCCGAAGCGCGCCACGCGCCGATAAGCGGCGGGAGAGCGTCCGCCGATCCAGAGCGGCGGGTAGGGTTTCTGGACGGGCTTGGGATAGCAGCCGACATCGCGGAAGCGGAAGAACTCCCCCGCGTGCTTGGAGCGCTCGTCGGCCCAGCAGCGCTTCATCACGTCGAGGGCCTCGTCGCTCCATTCTCCGCGGCGCTCGTAGGGGACGCCAAGGAGCTCGATCTCCTCTCGCAGCCATCCCACCCCCGCGCCCACGATTACGCGTCCACCGGAGAGACTATCGAGGGTGGCGATGCTCTTGGCGGCGAGCACGGGATGCCGGTGCGGGAGGACGAGCACGGTGGTGCCGAGACTCACGCGCTCCGTCAGCGCCGCGACCACGGCGAGCGCGGTGAGCGGCTCGAGGAAAGCAGCGGTGGGCGCGATGGGGAAGGCGCCGCTACGGCTGCCCTCGTAGGCCGAGGTCGCCTCGAAGGGCAGCACGACGTGATCCGAGACGAACACGGACTCGAACGCGCACGCCTCCGCCTCGTGCGCCACGCGGATCAAGTTCTCCCGGGTGGCAAGGGGGCCGTAGCAGGGCAGGTGCCAGCCGAAGTCCATGACGCCGTTACACGAGCGGACGGATGTCGCGGGCGAAGATCTCGAAGGTACGGATCATCTGCGCCGGCTCGCGATAGCTCGCCTCCATGAGGACGTGGCTCACCCCCAGGGCCTGGTACCGCTTGAGGTCACCCACGATCTCCTGGGCCGTTCCCTGAAGCGCCTTGCGATCCGCGCCGCCCGGGCTCGAGCGGAGAGCGAGGCCGGCGCGCAGGGTGATGGTCAGCTCCTCGAAGCGCCGGCCTTGCCGCGCGCACTCCTCGCGCAGCTCGCGAAGGCCCGCCTCCAGGCCTTCGGTCGTGGGGAAGGCGGCATGCCAGCCGTCGGCCAGAGCCACGATGCGCCGAAGAGCGGGCCGCGCGTGTCCGCCCATCCAGATGGGAATGTCCCCGCGCACCGGCTTCGGAAAGCATCCCACGTCCGGGAAGGCGAAGAAGCGACCCTGGAAGCGTGTGCGCTCCTCCCGCCAGCACGCGCGCATGACGCGGATCGCCTCGTCTGACCACGCGCCGCGCTGGTCGAAGGGCGCGCCCAGCAGCTCGATCTCCTCGCGCATCCAGCCCACGCCCGCCCCCAAAATGACGCGGCCGCCGGAGAGATGGTCGAGGGTGGCGAGGGCCTTGGCTGCGAGGACGGGATGGCGATGCGGCAGGACGAGGACGGTGGTACCGAGCCGCACCCGCTCCGTCACCGCCGCGACCATGCCGAGGGCAGTGAGCGGCTCGAGGAAGGTTGCGTCGGGCGGAAGGGGGAACTGGCCGGTGGCGTTGTAGGGATAGCGCGAGCTGATGGCGTGCGGCACCACGATGTGATCGCTCGCCCACAAGCTCTCGTAGCCGAGGCGCTCCATCTCGCGGGCGAAGGTGAGCAGGTTGACGCGGGTGGCCGCCGGGCCAAAGACGGGAAGGTGACAGCCGAACTTCAACGTTAGGACCCTCGGAGGGGGGCATCGCCCCCCTTCCGAACCTCCCCCGAGGATTCGGGTGCGCGGGCAAAGCCCGCGCTCGGAGCGGAAGATTTGAGCGGCAAGCGGTTGGTCAAGGGCGTCATGCGTGCGTGCTCCGACAGTCCATTAGTGCGCCTCCAGCGAGTATTGGCAACGCGTCACGTGGACCGACGTTAGCTCCGGTGACCCCCGGAGGCATAGACGATCCGCTCGCCGAGCTCCTCGCTGGAGATCATCTGGCCGAGCCGCGATCGCTGGATCTTGCCGCTCGAGGTCTTGGGAATGGTGCCGGGCCTCACCAGGAGGACGCGAGCAGGACGGTGTCCGCCCCCATGGTGCACGCGCTGGACGATCTCTCGCACGAGGCGGCTCAGCGACTCCTGGTCATCGGCGCCATCGCGCACTTCCGCGACCACGTACAGGCGCTGGCTCCCCGTGCGCTCGCTCTCGATGCCGACGGCGGCGGAGTAACGCACGCCGGGAACGTGGTCCACGATTTCCTCCACGTCGGCGGGGACGAGATTCGCCCCGCCCAGGATGATGAGATCCTTGAGGCGGCCCGTCACGAAGAGGAAGCCTTCTCGGTCGAGGAAGCCCAAATCGCCGGTGCGTAGCCAGCCGTCGGGAGAGAGCACCCGGCGCGTCGCCTCGGGATTCTTGTAGTACCCCTGCATCACTCCGGGACCCCGCACGCAGATCTCGCCCTCCACGCCCGGCCCCACCGGACCCGCTTCGTCCGCGATGCGCACGGAGACGCCCCGGCACGGCGGGCCCACGGAGAGAAATTTCCCCGAGCTATCGAGACGGAGCGGCGTGCGGCGCGGCCAGATGGCCACGGCAAGGGTCGCCTCCGCGAGCCCGTAGCACGGGGAGATCAGGTTCGGGCAATCGAACTTCTTCTCGAAAGCCTCGATGGTGCTGAGCCGCACCGGCTCCGCTCCGGACAGGGCCTGCTTGAGCGAGGAGAGATCGATGCCCGTGGTGTCGCCGATGTTGCGCACACAATTCCGGAAGCCGAAGTCGGGGGATACCGTGAAGGAGGCCTTGACCCGCGTCACCAGCTCGAGCCAGGTGCGCGGGTTCTTGAGATCGGGAGGCAGGAGCCAGAGCGGCGCGCCGATGGAGGGCGGAGTGAAGGCGCAGCCGATCAGCCCCATGTCGTGATAGAGGGGCAGCCAGGACACGACCACGTCATCGCGCTTGAGCAGCGCCGCCTCCGCCATGAAGGCCACGGTGCGGGTGACGTTGGCGTGGCTCAGGACCACGCCGCGCGGACTGCCTGTGCTGCCTGACGTGTACTGGATGAAGGCGGTGTCGCTCGCCTCGGGAGTGGGCAGGGCGAGGGTGGGGTGGTCCACCTCCAGGTCCTGTGGCTCGAGCACGTGACGCATCTCGGGCGCCGCGGCCTGGCTCTCCTCCACGCCCTTGCGGAACCAGCCGATGGTCGTCACCACCTTGGCCTCGGAGTCGCGGAACACGTTGGCGGTGGCCTCGACTCCCAGGGTGGGATAGAGCGGCACCGGCACCGCGCCCAGACGCAGCGCACCGAAGAACGTGAAGAAGAACTCCTTGCAGGTGGGATAGATGAGGCAGACCTTGTCGCCGCGGTCGACGCCGGCCTCGCGCAGCCCCGCCGCGTAACGCCCGCTCTCGTGCCAGAGTTGGGCGTAGGTTACCGTCTCGTCGTAGAGGTGGAAGTAGGCCGTGTCCGGCTCCGCGGACACCCTCCTGGCCATCAACTCGACCAGCGTGGTCGCCGTCTCAGCCATCAGCGAATTCCTCCGCGGTGAGGGTTCAGACGCGCGCGTGGAGGCGGGGCTACCGGTCCATGACGATCCGCTCGAACGTCTCCGCGTAGGCCAGCCCGTGGGACTTGCCCAGTTCGGCGTTGCGGTCGCGGATGCGCTTCTCTACCGCGGCGAAGTCCTTGAACTGGCTCGCGTGGCACTGCAGTGCTTTCATCTTGAGGTCGATCGTCTCCGTGATGTCCACGATCACGTCGGGCGTGTCCCACCACATCATGTGCACTTCCTTGACCTTGTGCGGCTCGAGCCCCTGGTCCATGAGCTCAGGGAAGGCCATGTGGTCGCGGGCCAGCGGATAGACGCAGTCGATGGCGATGCCCGCGGCGGTGCGGTGATCGCGATGGGAGGCCCCGAGGTTCTTGGTGCGGTGGGGGTTCTGGCAGATCACCAGGTCTGGGCGATGGCGCCGAATCGCTCCCGACACGGCCATCCGCGTCTGGCGGGTGTCCTCCAGCTCGCCGTCGGGGAAGCCGAGGAATTCCACGAGATCGACCCCGAGAACCCGGGCGGCGTTCCGCTGTTCCTCCTCGCGGATCTGGGCCAGTCGCTCGGGGGTCATGCCGCGATCGTTCGACCCCTTGTCGCCGTTGGTGAGGATGCAGTAGGTGACAATCTTGCCTTCGCGGGTGAGCCTGGCCACCGTGCCCCCCGCGCCGAACTCCGAATCGTCGGGATGCGCAGTGATGACCATCACGCGCTGGATGCGCTCGGACATGTCGTCTCCTGTGCTCGATGATGTGCCGCTCGGTCATTTTACCCCGATTTGCTATGATGGCGGCCGTCGTGAAGCTCACGCGCCCCGTCCTGCTCCTCGTGCTGCTGGCCGGTTTTCCCCTCTTCGCCCTCGTGCCGTCCGAGCCGGGCAGCATTCGTGTCGCCGGCCTCTCGCTGCTCTGGTGGTATGGCGCGGTCGCCGTACCCGTCCTCGCCTGGCTGATCACCGTCGTCCTCCACCGGTGACGTTCGCCGCGCGCACCATCGCCCTTTGGCTCACGCCGGCGGCGTGGCTTGCTCTGCCCGCCCTCGTACTGGAGAGCGGACCCGACGGGCTGTGGGTGGGGCTGCTCCTCCTCGTGGCCCCGCTCCTCGCGCTCTCGACGGGGAAGCGGGGGCCGGCGTCACCGTCTCGTAACGAGCTCTTTCCGGTGGTCGCGCTGCTGCTGGTGGTCGCCTTGCTCCTGTGGGGCAATCTCGTGCTTGCGGGCGACGTGGCGGCGTGGCTCGGCTGGCCGCGCTGGCGCGGGATCGCGGTGGCCGCGGGCGGCGCCTGGCTTCTGCTCGTCTGGCGTGGGTCGTCCAGGCTCGTGCCCGGGCTGCTCCTCGCCGCCGCCTGCGGCCTCGTCGTCCCCCTTATCGCCCTCGGTTACGAAGCGGACATCGGCCCCCTCGCGGCGTGGGGGCGGGTCGCATCGCTACCCGGATTCCGCCTTCCCGCGTCGAGTCCGTGGGTGGATCCGGGGCACGAACTGCGTGCCGGGCGCGGGCCGACCTCGCTCCTCTTCGAGGAGGAGCACCGAGTCACGGCGGCCGGCCCTGCCCAGCTGCATATCCGTGCCGTCGACGGGGCACGCGTCACGGAGAGCGACTGGGATCTCCGGCCAGGCGAGACCGTCACCCTGCGCTCGGGCGACGAGCTGCGCTGGCCGACGGGGGCGCGCCTACGCTTCGAGGTCGGCAAGGCGGTGCCCGGCGCGCCGTCCTCGGGCATCGCGTGGGCGGATGGCCGGCGAGGGGATTCGGTGCGGCGCTGGGGATTGCTCTTCACGGTGGTCGGCGGCGCCCTCGCGCTCCTCGACGTCGGGGTGGCTGGTCGTCCCACGCGTGCCCAGCTCGCGACCGTCGGCGCTGCGCTCATTCTGGTCTTCGGCTGGGGCGTGATCTGGGCCGTGTACTGCGCGCTCGGGGCGCCCGACCTGTTCTTGGGTGGCGTTGCCATCGAGCGTCTGGCGCGGCCGCCGTCGCTCGGTTGGCCGACCGGCCTGGGCCGCTTCGTGCCGCCGCTATTGCCCGCGGCCGCCCTCGCGAGCTTCCTCGCCTCGAGCGTTGTGTTACGTGAGCGCATCGGAAACCTCGATGTCACCGGCGGCGGCGAGATCGGCCACGACGTCGGCCTGTGGTCGGCCATCATCGGCGCGGCGGCGTTGGCGAGCCTGTGGCCGGCCGAACCGTGGATGCTCGTCGTGGTGGCACTGGGCCTCGCCGCGTCCACGTTGGCGCCCGCCGCCCTCTGGCCGCCGCCCACGGAGCGTGAACGATGGGCGACGGTGGCCGGGGTCGTCGGGCTCGGTATCTTCGGTGCGCTCGCCCTGGGCGGCCAGTGGACGCGCGGCGTCGAAGGCTGGGTGGGATTGCCGCTTGCCTATCCCGCGGTGGTGGCAGCGCCCGTGGCCGCCATCGTGCTGAGGCTCGCCCGCCGACCACACAGAGGCTAGAATGGGAGCCGATGGCCAACGACAGGATCGTCGTCCGCGGCGCGCGTGAGCACAACCTCAAATCCATCGATCTCGAGATCCCGCGGGACCAGCTCGTGGTCCTCACGGGCCTCTCCGGCTCCGGCAAGTCCTCGCTCGCCTTTGACACCATCTATGCGGAGGGACAGCGCCGCTATGTCGAGTCGCTCTCCGCCTATGCGCGGCAGTTCCTCGAGCAGATGGAGAAGCCCGACGTCGACTCCATCGAGGGGTTGTCGCCCGCCATCTCCATCGAGCAGAAGACAACCTCGAAGAACCCGCGCTCCACCGTGGGTACGGTGACGGAGATCTACGATTACCTCCGCGTGCTCTTCGCGCGCATCGGCGTGCCGCACTGTCCGAGCTGCGGCGCGGTGATCTCCGCCCAGACCGTGCAGCAGATGGTCGATCGCCTGATGGCCCTGCCCACGGGGAGCCGTCTCGTCCTGCTCGCCCCCGTGGTGCGGGGGCGCAAGGGCGAGTACCGCAAGCTCTTCTACGATCTGCGCCGCCAGGGCTACGTGCGCGTGCGGGTCAACGGCGAGCTGCGCGAGCTCTCCGAGGAGATCGAGCTCGCCAAGACCAAGAAGCACACCATCGAGGTGGTGGTGGACCGCCTCGTGGTGCGCGACACCCTGGGCTCGCGGCTCAACGACTCGCTGGAGACGGCGTTGCGCCTCGCCGAGGGCGTGGTCCAGGTCGAGGTGGTCGACGGCCTCTCCTACGTCTTCTCCGAGCGGCTGGCTTGCGCCGCCTGCGGCATCTCCTTCCCGGAGGTGTCGCCGCGCATGTTCTCCTTCAACAATCCCTACGGGGCCTGCGCGGAGTGCGGCGGCATCGGCTCGCGCTACGAGATCGATCCCGCCCTCGTCGTGCCCAATCCCGCGCGCTCACTGAAGGACGGAGCGCTCGTCCCGTGGGCGAGTACGGCGGGGAACACCTTCAAGCAGACGCTGGCCGTTCTCGCGCGACGCTACAAGTTCGACCTCTCCACGCCGTGGGGCAAGCTGCCGAAGAAGACGCGCGACATCATCCTCCACGGGGAGCCCGGCGACGGCTTCGAGGGCGCGGTGAAGATCCTCGACCGGCGCTACAAGGAGACGCTGTCGCCCGAGGTGCGCCAGGAGCTCGAGCACTTCATGGCCCTGCGCGACTGCCCCGCCTGCCAGGGTTCGCGGTTGCGCCCGGAGACGCTGGCCGTGAAGATCGCCGGCCGCTCCATTGCCGATGTGGTCCACTTCTCCATCAAGTCGGCGCGCCAGTTTTTCGACACCCTCGCCCTGTCCGAGCGCGACGCGCAGATCGCCCGCCGCGTGCTCAAGGAGATCCGCGAGCGGCTGGGTTTCCTCGCCCACGTGGGGCTCGAGTACCTCACCCTCGACCGCGCGGCGGCGACGCTGTCGGGTGGTGAGGGACAGCGCATCCGCCTCGCCACCCAGATCGGCTCGAGCCTGGTCGGCGTCCTCTACATCCTCGACGAGCCGAGCATCGGTCTTCACCAACGCGACAACAGCCGGCTCCTCGATACGCTGAAGCGCCTGCGCGATCTCGGCAACACCGTGCTCGTGGTGGAGCACGACGAGGAGACGATCCGCGCCGCCGACTTCGTGGTGGACCTGGGTCCGGGGGCGGGCGAGCTGGGCGGGCACGTGGTCGCCGTAGGCACCCCCGAGGAAATCGCCGCGCATCCCGCCTCCCTCACCGGGAAGTTCCTCTCGGGAGCGGAGCGGATCGCCGTCCCTCCCATGCGCCGCGCGCCCAACGGCAAGCACGTGATCATCCACAACCCGCGCGAGCACAACCTCAAGGGCATGGCGGTGAAGATCCCCCTCGGGACCTTCACCGCGGTCACCGGCGTGTCTGGCTCGGGGAAGTCCACCCTCGTCAACGACATCCTCTACCGAGCGCTGGCCCAGATGCTCCACCGGGCGCAGGAGCGCCCGGGCGCTCACGAGCGCATCGAGGGCGCGCAGCACCTCGACAAGGTCATCGACATCGACCAGTCTCCCATCGGGCGGACGCCGCGGTCGAACCCGGCTACCTACACGGGCGTGTTTACCTTGATTCGGACGCTCCTCGCGCGCACTTCGGACGCGCGGATGCGCGGCTATCAGCCGGGCCGATTCTCCTTCAACGTGAAGGGCGGACGCTGCGAGGCCTGCCAGGGCGACGGGCTGGTGAAGATCGAGATGCACTTCCTCCCCGACGTCTACGTCACCTGCGAGGTATGCAAGGGCAAGCGCTACAATCGCGAGACCCTCGAGGTGCGCTACAAGGGCAAGAACATCGCGGAGGTGCTCGACATGACGGTGGCGGAGGCCCTCGGGTTCTTCGAGCCGGTGCCCGCCATCAAGCAGAAGCTCCAGACTCTCCACGACGTCGGACTCGACTACATCCGCCTGGGACAGTCGGCGACCACGCTCTCGGGAGGGGAGGCCCAGCGAGTGAAGCTCGCCACTGAGCTCTCGCGCCGGGCCACCGGCCGCACCCTCTACATCCTCGACGAGCCCACCACCGGGCTGCACTTCGCGGACATCCGCCGGCTGCTCGAGGTGCTCAATCAGCTCGTCGATCAGGGGAACACCGTGGTGATCATCGAGCACAACATGGACGTCATCAAGACGGCGGACTGGATCATCGACCTCGGGCCCGAGGGCGGCAACGACGGCGGGCGCGTCGTCGCTGCCGGTTCGCCGGAGGACATGGTGAAACAAGCGGATCGCTCCTATACGGGGCAGATCCTCGCCAAGGTGCTGGCATGAGGCGCACCCGGATCGTCGCCACCATCGGTCCGGCCAGTCGCGACGTGGCCACCCTGCGCAAGCTCGTCCAGGCGGGCATGGACGTGGCTCGGCTCAACTTCTCTCACGGCACGCACGAACAACACGCGGCGGTGATTCGCGCCATCCGGGAAGGCGAGAGCGAGTGGGGTCATCCCGTCACCATCGTCCAGGACCTGCAAGGACCCAAGGTGCGGCTCGGCAACTTCGTGGGCGGCCGCGCCATGCTCATGACGGGCGAGCCCTTTATGCTCACCGCCGACCCCGTGCAGGGGACGTCGGCGGGCGCCTCCCTCGATCACCCCGACCTCTTCGCCGCGCTACGGCCCGGCGACCAGATCTGGATGGACGACGGAACGATCCAGCTCGCGGTGGAGCAGGTCCAGGCGCGCGAGGCGCGCTGTCGGGTCACCGCAGGCGGCGTGGTTTCCGACCACAAAGGCGTGGCCCTGCCGGGTCTCCCGCTGCCGCTCTCGTGCCTCACCGCCAAGGATAAGGCCGACCTCCGCTTCGGCATCGAGCAGGGCGTCGACTACGTCGCCGTCTCCTTCGTGCGCTCGGCCTCCGACATCCAGGAGGTGCGCAAGTTCGTCCTCGATCAGCGGGCGAGTCTCCCCATCATCGCCAAGCTGGAGCGGGCGGAGATCGTGGCCAATCTCCCCGGCATCCTCGCTCTCGTGGACGCCGTCATGGTCGCCCGCGGCGATCTCGGGGTGGAGGTGCCCATCGAGGAGGTGCCCATCATCCAACGCGACGTGATCCGCCAGGCCCGCCTCGCCAAGGTTCCGGTGATCGTGGCGACCCAGATGCTCGAGTCCATGGTCACCTACCTGCGCCCCACGCGCGCCGAGGTGAGCGACGTGGCCACCGCCATCTTCGAGGGGGCGGACGCCCTCATGCTCTCCGCGGAGACGGCCTCGGGCCAGCATCCCGTGGAGGCGGTGGAGGTGATGTCGCGCGTGGCCGCACGGGCGGAGCGGGAGCGACCGCGCGCCCTCATCGAGCCGTCGCGCCCCGAAGCCTATGGCTTTCCGGAGGCGGTGGCGGAGGCGGCCTGTCGTGCCGCCGAGGTGCTCCACGCGAAGGCGATCGTGGCGTTCACCCAGTCGGGGTTCAGCGCACGGCTCATCTCCTCCGAGCGTCCCGACGTGCCTGTGGTCGCCCTCACGCCGTTCCCCGAGGTGCAGCGGCGACTGGGCCTCTACTGGGGGGTGAGCTCGCGGCTCATTCGCAAGGTGGAGACCACGGACGAGATGGTTCACGAGGTCGAGGCGACCTTGCTCGGTGACGGCACCGTGCGCAACGGGGACGTGATCGTGATCATCTCGGGCGCGCCTATGTGGGTCACGGGCACCACCAATCTCCTCAAGCTCCATCGCATCGGCGACCGCCGCTAGGAAGGAGAGGGCATGGGCTACGAGACGATTCGTTACGAGGTCAAGGACGGTGTCGCCACCATCACCCTGAATCGTCCCGACGCCTACAACGCGCTCAACCTCACTCTGGGGGGCGAGCTCTTCCGTGCCACCCTCGAGGCCGATGAGGACCGCGCCGCGCGCTGCATCGTCCTCACGGGGGCGGGGAAAGCCTTCTGCGCGGGCGGCGACGTCAAGGATTTCAACGACAACGCCGACCGCATCGGCATCGTCATCAAGGAGCTCACCACCTATCTGCACGGCGCCGTCTCGCGCCTCAGCCGCACCCAGAAGCCCGTAATCATGGCGGTCAACGGGGTGGCCGCGGGAGGCGGGATGAGCCTCGCCCTCGCGGGCGACCTCGTGGTCGCGGCGGAGTCGGCGCGCTTCACCATGGCCTACTCGAAGATCGCGGCCTCCCCCGACGGTTCCTCGTCGTATTTTCTGCCGCGCTTGATCGGGCTCCGCCGCGCGCTGGAGCTGCACTACACGAACCGCGTGCTGTCCGCCCGCGAGGCAATGGACTGGGGGCTGGTGAACCGGGTCCATCCCGACGCGGAGTTCCCGGGAGCGGTGACCGCCCTGGCCCGGGAGCTCGCCCAGGGACCGACACTGGCCTTCGGCAAGGCCAAGCTCCTCTTCCACCAGTCCACGCACGAAAGCCTCGAGACGCAGATGGAGCTCGAAGCGCAGGCCATCGCGGCCAGTGGCCACACGGAAGACTTCAAGAACGGTGTGGCGGCGTTCGCCAAGAAGCAGCCGGTGCTCTTCCACGGCCGCTAGGAGGGCGATCGCGCGACTCCTCGCCGCGGCGCTCGTGGTCGCGGCCCTCGTCGCTCCCGCCTTCGCGGGCCCGCTCACCTTCGGCGCGGTGGGCGCCAACCGGGTCGTTTCCGGGCGCGGCACCTTTCCGAGGCTCGTCGTGCTCTCCGCCGCCGGCGACGTGCCGTTTCGCTGGGTCGTCTCGCTGCCTCCGAAGCGGCTTGCCGCCATCGACGCCGCCGGCACGCTCTGGATCTTCAAGATCACCCCGGCCGAGCTTCAGGTCCTCGGGCGCTACGGCGAGGTGGCGAGCGCGGAGGGGCCACCCGCCGTGGCCGCCCTCGGCAAGGGGCAGTGGGCCGTGCTCGCCGTGTCGCCCGAGGGGCGCCTTCTCGTGTGGAGCGAGGGCGTGCTACGCGCCTTCGACGTGGGAAGCCCGTTGTCCCGTCTGACCTTCCCCGTGCCCATCAGCCTCGAGGGCAAGTCCTGGGACGATCTGCTCGCGGTGGCCGCCGACGGCGCCGTGCTGCTCATCGGCGGCTTGCCCTCCGGTCCGCGCGTCGTCGCGCGAGTGGATGCCCGGGCGCTCCCCGACGCACGTATCACCGTGGGCAGTCTCGACGGGGCCACGCCCGTTCAGGCTGTCGTGCTCTCCGAGGGCACCGAGCGCTACCGGCACGGCGCCCTCGGCGACAAGGTGGAAGCCGCGTCGGTGACGGTGATCGACGTCGCCGCGAATGTCCTAGCCATCCGCTTCCGCTACGTGGTCAAGCCACCCGCGGTCATCGAAGACCTCATCCCCGTGTTCGCCCCCATCGGGGAAGGAACCCGGGCGGCGCTGGTGATGGTCAAGAGCGCGGCCCGCCAAGGCTCGTCCGTGCTCGTGCTCGGCTGGCGCGAGGGTGGGCTCGACACGCTGGCGGAGGGACCGGCGCTTGGACAGAGCAATCGATGGGTGCACGTCATCGGCGCCGCCGACGTGACGGGAGATCAGGTGCCTGAGCTCATCGTGACGAACACCCCGCACGTCGCGGGCGTGCTCGTGGCCTACGAGCGGCGGGCCGCCGCGCTCGTCCCGATGGCCAAAGCCCTCGGCTACTCCTCCCACGCCCTTGGATCACGCAACGAAGATCAGGCGGTGATCGCCGACCTGAGCGGCCATGGACGGCTTGCCGTGATCCTCCCTCGCCAGAGCCGCGATGTCCTCGCCGCGCTCGAGCTGTCGAACGGGCGCTGGGAAGAGCAATGGGCGCTCCAGCTTGCGGGCCCCATGCAGTCGAATCTCCTCATCGATGATCTCGACGGTGACGGGCTGCTCGACCTCGTGGTGGCCGATCGCGGCGCCCTGCATCTCTTCCTGAGCGTTCGCTAGCCTCATGCCATCGCCTCGCGAGCTGGGCGCTCGCCTCGACACGCTGCTCGCCCAGGGGGAGGCGCTGGTGGCGAGGCTGCCCATCCGGGCCCTCGACCGCCCGCTTCCCTCGCGTGGAGGATGCGTGCGCGATCTCGCCTTTCGTCTCTTCCGGTGGGCGCTGGCCTACGTCGATGGGATGGACATGGGCGAACGCCCCGAGGCATGGCTCCGCGAGAGCGCGCCGCCCGATCTGGTGGATGGACCCGCCGTGGCGCGCTACGGCGCCCTCGTGCGCGGCCGGATCGCGGGATGGTTCGAGGGCGCGGGCGCCGCGGAGTTCACCCGTGTGATCGAGACGGGCCGGGGACCGCAGACGGGACATGCGCTGCTCGACCACGCGATCTCGCAGGCGGAGGAGCAGCTTCGTGATCTGCACGCCCTTGCCGTCGAGCTTGGTGGCGCGCCGGCCGGGGAATTGCCGTGACCTCGTGAGCATTCATCGAGAGGAGAGCGTGATGCCCAAGAAGCTCGTCGTGCGGACCGACAAGGCGCCCGCCCCGCTCCAGGGCGCGCCGTACTCGCAGGCGATCAAGGTGGACAGCCTCGTCTTCGTGTCCGGCCAGATCGCCCTCAAGCCCGGAGCAACGGCGCTGACCGGCGCTACCGTCGGCGAGCAGACCGAGCAGATCTTCGCGAATCTCCGCGCTATCTTGGAAGCGGCGGGGAGCGGGCTCGATCGGCTCGTGAAGACCACGGTGTTCCTCGCGCATGGAGGACTTCGCGGAGATGAACGAGGTTTACCAGCGCCACGCGGGGAGCGAGCCGCCCGCGCGGTCCACCGTGCAGGCGGCCAAGCTGCCCGCGGGTGCCCTCGTCGAGATCGAGGCCGTCGCGCATCTGTGACAATACCGCCGCGGGCGATGCGGCGGCGCGGTCAGCCGAGCGATCGGTCCCGGACCACGCGCAGCCCATAGTCCGAGTAGCGCAGGGCAGGGGGCAGGGATGAGCGGTGCGCCACGGGGCTCCACATGTCCTGGTGCCGCCACGCTCCACCGCGGGAGACACGACGTGAGCCGTGCGGGGGGCCCGTGGGGTTCCGCTCCGGCGACGCCGCGTAGTACGCTTCATTCTCCCAGTCGAGGCACCACTCGTGGCAGACGCCGGAGAGGCCGAGCAGCCCGAGAGGGTTGGCCAGCGTCTCCGTGACCCGTGGCGGCCGATCGACCTGGGCGATATCAGGCCGCTCGCTGCCCCATGGGTAGCGCGCATCGTTGAGGCCGCCGCGCGCGGCCTTTTCCCACTCCGCCTCGGTGGGGAGACGATGCGGCCCGTCGATTGTCGACAGCCACTCGCAGTAGCCCACCGCCTCGAACCAGTTGACGCCGACCACGGGCTGCTGCGGGTCGGCGAAGCGGCGATCGCTCCACCACGGCGGTGGGGACATCCCCGTGGCGTTGAGGAAGCGCGCGTATTCGTGGTTGGTGACGGGGCTCCGTGCGATCTCGAAGGTGTCGATCCACACGCGATGCCGAGGCCGCTCCCCCGGATGTCCCTCGCTCCAACCCATCCAGAACCAGCCCGCGGCGATTTCCACGAGCTCCATGGCGTCGAGTATAATCGGCGCCACCATGAACTTCGCCGAGCGCATGTCACGTCTGGGAACCGAATCCGCCTTCGAGGTGCTGGCCCGCGCCAAGGCCTTGGAGCGGCAGGGACGGGAGATCATCCACCTCGAGATCGGCGAACCCGACTTCGACACGCCGAAGCACATCCGCGAGGCGGGCAAGCAAGCCCTCGACGAGGGCGCCACGCACTACGGCCCCGCCGCTGGCTTGCCCGAGCTGCGCGAAGCCGTGGCCAAGGACGTGGGGGCGACCCGCAACATTCCCGTCTCCCCCGAGGAGATCGTGGTGACGCCGGGGGCCAAGCCCATCATGTACTTCGTGATCACCGCCCTCGTGAATCCAGGCGACGAGGTGATCTATCCCAATCCCGGCTTCCCCATCTACGAGTCGGTGATCAATTTCGTGGGCGGCAAGCCCGTGCCCATCCCGCTGCGAGAAGAGAGCGACTTCGGCTTCGACATGGCGGCCTTCGAGAAGGCGGTGTCGACCAAGACGAAGCTCATCATCATCAACTCGCCGCAGAATCCCACGGGGGGTGTGCTGGGCACCGACCAGCTCGGGCGCATCGCGGAGTTGGCCGTCCACTACAAGATCCCCGTGCTCACCGACGAAATCTACAAGGCCTTCTTGTACGAGGGCGAGTTCGTCTCCATCACGCGCTTCCCCGGCATGCGCGATCTCGCCATCATCCTGGATGGCTTCTCCAAGGCCTACGCCATGACGGGCTGGCGCATGGGCTACGGCGTGATGCCCATCCCGCTCGCCGAGCACGTGACGCGGCTCATGGTCAACTCGAACTCGTGCACCGCCTCCTTTACGCAGTGGGCGGGCATCGCCGCGCTGCAGGGCGACCAGCTGCCGGTGCGCCAGATGGTCGCCGAGTTCAAGCGCCGGCGTGACCTCATCGTGGCGGGGCTCAACGCCTTGCCCGGGGTGAGCTGCCGCACGCCCAAGGGCGCCTTCTACGTGTTCCCCAACATCAAGGCGCTGGGCAAGCCGTCCGGCCAGGTGGCGGAAGCCATGCTCAAGGAGGGCGGGGTCGCCGTGCTCGGGGGCACCGCCTTCGGCCAGTTCGGCGAGGGCTATCTCCGCCTCTCCTACGCCAACTCCGAGGCCAACATCACCAAGGCCCTCAGCTGGATGCGGCCCGTCCTCACTCGCCTCTCCGGCTAGCTCGTCCGTGGCGTACGACGTAAAGGCGGTGAAACGCCAGTGGGAGGGATACGAGACCCCGCGGCAGTGGGGCCGGTATCCCGTGGAGCACGAGCCGATCCGCCGTCACTGCCACATGCTGGAGGACGAGAACCCGCGCTTCCTCGAGGAGGGGCACTGCCCGCCCGTGATGGTGGACTACTTTGCCTCGCTCGGGCCATATCCTCCCGCCGACTACGATATCTTCCCCGTGATCCGCGCCATTCCCACCCCGGGCGACCGCCTCATCAACCTCAACCAGGAGTTCGAGTGGTTCCGGCCCGTGAAGGTCGGGGACCGGCTGGGAGCGAGCCACAAGGTGGTGGCCATCCACCAGCGGGGCACGCGCCTCGATCCGCTCTCCGTGTGGATCCGCACGGAGACGAGCATCGTCAATCAGCGTGACGAGCTGGTCGCCCGCCGCACCAACCAGATTCTGGTCCACCGCACCCCCGAGGAAATCGCCGCGGGGACGAGCCGGGCGTGACGGCGGGGCTCTGCTGGAGCCAGGTGCGGGCGGGTGAGGAGCTCAAGGGCTTTTCCCTCGAGCTGACCATGACGCGCATGGTGGCGCAGGTCTCGGGGACCCAGGACTTCTACCCGGTCCACCACGATCCGGAGTTTGCCCGGCAGGGCGGCCATCGCGACATCTTCGCCAATACCGCGTTCCTCCGTGGCTGTCTCTGCCGCATCGTCACGGACTGGATGGGGGCCGACGGGTTCCTGCGCGCGCTCAGCTTCCAGATGCGGCGCCCCAACTTCCTCGGGGAAACCATCGCCGTTCGCGGTCGTGTGCGGAAGACCATCGCGCCCGACCGGGTGGATCTCGAGCTCTGGATCGAGAACGGGGGCGAGGTGACGGTGCCCGCCACCGCCACCGTGATCCTGCCCGCGTCCTGATGCCCACCGTCGCCGACGTCCTCGTCGATGGTCTCCGCCGGGCCGGCGTGTCGCGGATCTTCGGTGTGCCCGGTGGTGGCTCCAATCTCGAGCTCCTCGAAGCGGCGCGGACGGCCGGTCTGCCCTTCGTGCTCTGCCATCAGGAGAGCGCGGCCTGCATCATGGCCGCGGTCACCGGTGAGCTCACGGGAGTGCCGGGCGCCGTGCTCTCCACGCTCGGACCCGGAGTGAGTGCCAGCGTCACCGGCCTGGCCCATGCCTTCCTCGACCGGAGCCCGGTGATCTATCTCTCTGACCGTCATCCGGCCTCGGCCCTCGGTTACACCACGCATCAGGCCTTCGACCACGCCGCCATGCTCGCGCCCGTCGTGAAGGGCAGCGTCACCGTCAGCGCGGATTCGGCGAGCCACTGGACCGCTCACGCCGTCCAGCTCGCCCTGGCGGAGCCGCGGGGGCCCGTCCATCTCGATCTTCCCGCCGATGTGGCGGCTCGAGCCGCCGTGCCCCTCGCGGCAAACGTGATGCCCGCGGCGGCGCCCACTCCGGCGTCCATGGATCTCGACGCCGCGGCGGTCATGATCAAAGGCGCGAAGCGGCCCGTGGTGCTGGTCGGTCTCCAGTGTCGAGGCGCCGATGCGAAGTGGCTACGGGCCTTCTCGGAGGCGCTTCCCGCTCCTGTCCTCGCGACCTACAAGGCCAAGGGCGCACTCCCGGATCCGCATCCCCTCGCCCTCGGCGTATTCACGAACGGCGCTCTCGAGGAGCCGGCGGTCGGCCGCGCCGACCTCATCATCGCTCTCGGCCTCGACACCGTAGAGCTGACTCCGAGGCCCTGGAGCTACACCGCGCCCGTGCTGAGCCTGGTCCGTGCCCCGTCCCCCGGGGGGTATTTCAGCCCCGCCCTCGAGCTGGTGGGTGATCTCGGCCTCGTCCTCGAGGAGCTCGCGCCGCGTCTCCGGAGCCATCACGCCGACTGGGACGTGGTCGAGGTGGACCGGCTGCGTCGCGAGCGCCAGCGCGCGCTCGAGATCCCCGTGCCCGGCCTTGCCCCGCACCGCCTGGTGCAGATCGCGCGCGAGTACACGCCGGCCGGCACCATCGCCACCGTGGACGCGGGCGCGCACATGTTTCCCGCCGCGGAGTACTGGCAGGCGGTCAGTCCCGGGGAGTTCCTCATCTCGAACGGTCTCGCCACCATGGGCTTTGCCGTGCCCGCGGCTATCGCTGCCCAGCTCCTCTACCCCGAGCAGCGCGTGCTGGGCTTCACGGGTGACGGCGGCTTCATGATGGTTGCCTCCGAGCTCGAGACGATGGCGAGGCTCCGCCTGCCCATCACCGTGATCGTGTTCGACGACGCTGCGCTCTCCCTCATCGAGGTGAAGCAGGAGCAGCGCGGCTATACGGGAGCCCCCATGCGCTATACCGGCCCGGATCTAACCGCGCTGGCCCGGTCCTTCGGGGTGGCGGCGCGGACGGTGACGGACGAGCCGGGCTTCACTGCCGCCCTGGTGGCTGCCCAGGGCGAGCGGGGACCGGCCGTGATCGACGCCCGTATCGATCCCTCGGGCTACCGGGCCATGCTCGAGATCGTCCGCGGCAAGCCGCGCGCCTGAGGCTATACTGACGCCATGGGATTCCTCACGACACAGGACGAGCAGGCGGTTCAGAAAGAGTTCGAGAAGCTGACCGGCCCCGTGACCCTCAGCGTGTTCGCCTCCGAGTTGGGGTCGGAGAACAACTCGCAGGTGGTGGCCCTGATCAAGGAAGTGGGCGCGCTCTCCGACAAGATCACCGTCAAGGTGCTCAATCCGTACATCGAGCGCGACGAGACGGCCGCCTACGGGATCTCCGTCACCCCCGCGGTGGCGGTGGAGGGCAGCAAGGACTACGGTATCCGCTTCCTGGGGGTGCCGGCCGGCTATGAATTCTCCAATCTGATCGACGCCATCATCGCGGTGTCGCGAGGCGAGCCGCAGCTCAAGGACGAGAGCAAGGCCGCGCTGGCTGGACTCGCCCAGGACGTGACCATCAAGGTCTTCGCCACCCCCACCTGACCGCACTGCCCCCGGGCCGTGCGCCTGGCGCAGCACATGTCGATCGCCTCGGACCGGATCCGCTCAGAGTGCGTCGAGGCCAACGAGTTCCCCGACCTGTCCCGCCGCTATCAGGTGATGGCGGTACCCAAGATCGTGATCAACGATCGCGTCGAGTTCGAGGGCGCCATCCCCGAGCAAGACTTCGTCAAAGCGGTACTCCAGGCCGCGGACGGCGCGAGCACCTAGATGGACGGACTCGGCGCGGTCATCGTGATCGGCGTCCTCGTCGGCGGGGTCGTCCTTCTCCGCTTCGTCTTGCCGCGTTTTGGCATCCGTCTCGGTTGAGGGAACGATGCCGCGTGCTCCCGTGAGGAGCCGCCGAAGGCCCGCGAAACCACCGCGCCCTGAGCGGCGCTGATCGCCGGGGCCGTCCTGCTCCGTGCCCTCTTGTCCCTTGCGGTGGTCTATGCGGTGGTGGGGGGCTGCGCGTGGCTCTACGCCGACCGGCTCATCTTCCTGCCGCCGCCTCCCGGCTATCCCGACGGGCCGGAAATCCTCAAGGTACCCACGGGCGACGGGCAGCGCATCGCCGCGGTCTACCTCATCAACCCCTCGGCGACGTATACCTTGCTGCTGAGCCACGGCAACGCCGAGGATCTGGGTTCGACGATGCCGCTGCTCGCCGGCCTGCGCGATCTGGGTTTCAGCGTGTTTGCCTATGACTATCGCGGCTACGGGCGCAGCGAAGGGACTCCATCGGAAGCGCGAGTATACGCCGATATCGACGCGGCCTACCAGCATCTGGTGCGCGAGCTCCGGGTGCGACCGGAGCGCATCGTCGCCTACGGACGCTCGCTGGGCGCTGGCGCCGCGGTGGATCTGGCCGCCCACCGACGCCTCGGCGGCCTCGTCCTCGAGAGCCCGTTCCTCTCGGCCTTCCGTGTGATGACCCGCGTTTCGCTCTTTCCCGTGGACAAGTTCCGCAACTCGGCCAAGATCGGCCGCGTGACCTGCCCCGTCCTGATCATGCACGGGGAGGACGACGAGATCGTGCCCGTCTGGCACGGCCGCCGGCTCTTCGATCTGGCGCCCGAGCCGAAGATGCTGGCGACCGTCCCCGGCGCGCACCACAACGACTTCGTCACGGTCGCCGGGCCGCGCTACGCGCTGGCCCTCCGGGACTTCGAGGCTCGCCTCCGTGGCGACTGAGTTTCTCTTCGTCTACGGCACGTTGATGCGCGGCTTCGGTCTGCATCGCCTCCTCGCGGGCCGAGCCGAGTATCAGGGCGAGAGTGAGGTCGCGGGCCTCCTCTTCGACCTCGGCGCCTACCCCGCCGCGCTGCCGGGCGAGGGCGGCCGCATCCGCGGCGAGGTCTATCGCGTGGCCCATCCCGAGCTGTGGCAGGCTCTGGACTCCGCGGAGGGCAGCCAGTATCATCGCGGGGAGGTGAGGGTAAGGCTCGCGTCCGGCGGAGAGGTGACGGCGGCCATCTACTGGTACGTCGCCCCGCTCGGCGGGGCGGTGCCTATCCGGGGCGGCGACTACCGGGCGCACGCGCCCGCCAGGTCCATTCATCATCGCTGATCATTCGAGGAGGCTTCCATGGCCGTGCAGCCGGCAGAGCTGATCAAGTCCGACCAGGATCATCTGATCCATCCGCTGCACCATCCGAGCGATCACCTCGAGCCCATGGTGTACGTGAAGGGCCGCGGGGCCACCATCACCGACATCCAGGGGCGGGAGTACATCGATGGCCTCGCCGGTCTCTGGAACACCAACGTGGGCCATGGGCGGGAAGAGCTCGCCAAGGCCGCCGCGGAGCAGATGGGCGAGCTCGCCTACTTCTCTGCCTATGCCGGCTCGTCCAACATTCCCGCGGTGGAGCTCGCCGAGAAGCTCATCTCCATCTCCTACAAGAACATGCAGGGCGTCTTCTTCACCTGCGGCGGGGCCGAGTCGAACGAGTCCGCCTTCAAGACGGCGCGCTTCTACTGGAAGGCCAAGGGCAAGCCCGACAAGGTGAAGATCATCGCTCGCACGCTCGCCTATCACGGGGTGACGCTCCAGGCCATGAGCGCCACCGGCATGTCACCGTACTGGAAGATGTTCGAGCCGCGTGTGCCCAACTTCGTGCATATCCCCACCTGCTATCCCTATCGGCAGGAAGGGGCCAAGCCCGGAGAGACGGCGGGGCAGACGGCAGCGCGCCTGCTCGAAGAGGCGATCCTCCGCGAAGGGCCCGACACGGTGGCTGCCTTCATCGCCGAGCCCATTCATGGCGGCGGTGGTGTGCTCTATCCCACCGATGACTACTTCCCCCTCGTGCGCAAGGTGTGTGACAAGCACCAGGTGCTGTTCATCGCCGACGAGGTGATCACCGGCTTCTGCCGCACCGGCCACTGGTTCGCCATGACGCACTGGAACGTGCTGCCCGACATCATGTCCTTCGCCAAGGGCGTGTCCTCCGGCTATCTCCCTCTGGGCGGGATCATGGTCTCCAAGGAGGTGAAGGAGGCCATGGACACGGTGAAGCCCGAGGACAAGTGGATGCACGCCTACACCTACTCCGGCCATCCCACGTGCTGCGCGGTCGGCCTCAAGAACGTGGGGATCATGGAGCGGGAGAAGCTGGCCGAGCGCTCGGCCACCCTCGGCACGCGGCTCCACAAGGCCCTGCACTCGGCCTTCGACAGCCATCCCAACGTGGGCGACATCCGCTCCGGCAAGGGCCTCCTCGCCGCCGTCGAGTTCGTGGAAGACAAGGCGACCAAGAAGCCCTTCGACGCCGACAAGAAGATCGGCGCGCGCATCCTGCAGGAGATGAGCAAGCGCGGCGTCATCACGCGGGCGCGCCAGGAGCACCTCTTCTTCTCGCCGCCTCTCGTGATCACCGAAGCCGAGCTCGACCGGATGGTCTCTGTCACCCAGGAGGCCGTCAAGGCCGTCACCGGCAAGTAGCGCCGGCAGGGTGATCAGCAGCCTGGCCGGGCGAATTGCCATCGTCACGGGCGCCTCGGCCGGTATCGGCGAGGCGACGGCCCGTCAGCTCGCCGTGAGCGGGATGCGGGTGGCGATCTGCGCGAGGCGGCGCGACCGCGTGGAGCACCTCGCCGCCACCCTCCGCGCCGCAGAAGGCGAGGCGCTTGCGTACGGTCTCGACGTGACCGATGCCGCCGCCGTGCGGGCCATGGTCGACGACGTCGGAGCCCGTTGGGGTGGCATCGACGTCCTCGTCAACAACGCGGGGCGCGGGCTCTCCACCACCGTCGAAGACACCAAGCCCGAGGAGTTCCGCGAGCTCCTCGAGTTGAACGTGATGGCGGTCTTCACGGGGACGCAGGCCGTGCTCCCGTGGATGCGGCGGGCCGGCCGTGGCCACATCATCAACGTGTCGTCGATCGTGGGGCGCCGCGGAGTGCCGTTTCGCGGTGCCTACAGCGCCACCAAGTTTGCCCTGGGCGGCCTCAGCGAGGCCTTGCGCGTGGAGCTCATGGGAAGCGGGATCCACGTGAGCCTCGTCTATCCCATCGGCACCGCCACGGAATTCCATGAGGTCGAGAGCCGGCGGGCCGGCCGCGGGCGCCAGGGCCCGATCCAGTCATCCGAGCACGTGGCCCGGACGATCTTGCGCTGCATCCGCCGTCCTCGGCCCGAGGTGTATCCGTTCCGGCCCTCGTGGCTCTTCGCCGTGGCCAGCGTGCTCGCCCCCCGTCTCGTCGACCTCGGGATGCGCCGGATGCTCCGCTGAGCTCCGCCTACTTCGTCTCCACGTTCCGTACCGCCGCGTAGAGCAGCACGTCGTAGACGATCTTGAGCTCGCCGCCCAGGAAAAAGGGGGCGGTGAGCGAAAGCCCCTGCATGATCCAACCGGTGGCCACGGGAGTGACGGACTGCGCGAGCGTTCGGCTCAGGTTGGTCACCGCCGCCGCGTGCTCTCGCTCGTGGTCCGCCACGGCGAGCATGAGGAAAGTCTGGCGCGTGGGCACGTCCATCTGCGAGAGGAGATGGCGTGCGAGGAGAGCGGCCACGGCCATCCAGGCCAGGGGTGCGAGGGCGACGCCGATGAGGAGCAGGTTCGAGATCAGGTGGGAGAAGATCATGGTGTTGACCAGGCCGAGCCTCGGGGCTAGGCGGGCGGCCAGGATGAGAGAGAGGCCGGAGAGGATCTGCACCCCGAAGAAGATCCAGCCGAGCTCGGCCAGCCCGAGATCGAAGCGCGTGTGGAACCAATACGCGATGAGGCTCTGCACGACGAAGCCGCCCGCGAAGGAGTCGAGGGCGAAGATGGCCGCGATGCGGCGCACGAAGGGCCGGGAGGGCATGCCCGCTGCCGAGCGCCCGTCCATGGACGGCGGCCGCTCTGACGAGAGGAGCGAGTAGGCGGCGATCTGCACCAGCCCGCTCACGAGGAAGAGCGTGAAGAGCGAGCGGGGCGCGGCGCCCGCCCGAGTCACTGCCGCCGCGCCCAGCCCTGCCGCGGCGTAGCCCGCGAGGTTGTAGAAAGCCAGAGCCATGGTCAGGTGCGCACGGCCGGTGGCCCGCGTCACGATGACCTGCTCGAGGGCGAGGAAGGGGCCGGTCTCGCCCGTGCTCACGGCGAGATTGCCGATCATGGCCGCCACCACGACGAGCCACGGCTGGCGGGTGGCGAGGAAGAGGAGGGCGGACACCACGATCAGGGCGGACTGCCCCACGAGGGCGAGACGCGGGCCAAAGCGCTCCGCGGGCCATCGAATGGCGAAGGTCATGGCGGTGCTGGCGAGAAGGGTCAAGGTCACCGCCATACCGACACCGCGGGCGTCCAGTCCTAGATCCGTCAGATAGACGGGGAGCAGGACCCCGAGAAAGCCATAGCAGAACGTGCGCGCGGTCTTCGCGAGGAGGACGAGACGCGCGTCACGTCCCACGCACGGTCCTCACGCGCTGTCCCACTCGGCTCCGCGGTCGTCTCCCGCCATGCTCAGAACTGATAGTAGAGGAAGATGCGGGTCTTCATGGTCCGCCTCGAACCGAGGGTGGGCATCCACCGGCCCGTCACGACTGGAGCACCCTCGATGGATGGCCCTTGACACCATACTCATCTTATGTTTAGTATTGGAGTCCATCGTTATGCTGGGAGAAGGAGGCAGTCATGAACCCGATGGATCGTCTATTGCGTGATGAGCTGCACCACTTGCTGGATCGGATCGCTGCGTCCACCCGGCCTGGCGTGGCCAAGGCGTCCGAGCGGCAACTCCCCGATCTGCGTCCTCGCCTCGATGAGGCCGAGGCCCGGCTCTCTGCTAAGCGCCAAGTGCTACTCGACCACTACGCCGAATGGCAGGATGCCCTCGCAGCCTGTGAGGATCTCTGGGCGGTGGCCCAACTCGAGTTGGAGCAGACGGCGGCAGGGGGCACCCGTCGCGCGGCGTGAAGCGCTACCCGAAGAGCCGCTTGAGCAAACCGCCCGATTGGGGCGGTGAGGCGAGCCGTGCCTCGGCGTGCGCGGCGCGATGGCCCTCGAAGCGCTGCCAGTAGTCCGGCAGCTGTCGCGAGAGCCAGACCTGCCCGTGGAGCTCACGGGCACGGCCGTCGGCGCCCTCCCGCGCCGCGTCGAGCTCGCGTCGCTGACCCTCTCCGAGCTCGCGCTCGAACGCCTCGCCCAGGTAGCGGAGCAGATCCATGGTGAGCAGGGCGAACTCGCGGCGATCCGCTTGGCTGTCCGTCTCCGGAGCGGGACGGCCCTGGCGCTTGCGCAGCTCCACGAGCAGATGGAGGGCGGCCATCTCGACGGCTTCCTCGATACGCTCAATGAGCTGCGCCTCGATGCGCTCGCGGAGCCCGCGCGGGTCGTCCCTTCCGTGACGCAGGCCCGTGGTGCGGAAGGGATTCTCGTTCACGGCGCCGGGAACATGCGGCGGAGCCCGGCCGCGAGAGGTTCGGGTTTCAGGCTGAAGTCGGCGTAGAAGCGCGAGGGATCCGTCACGTTGCCCTCTTCCAGCATGGTGATCTGATCCATGGTCACGGGGAAGAAGGGCAGCCACCCGAAGGCCCGCGTCACCGCTTTGACGAGTCCGAGGGGCATGTGGAGCTTCCGCACGCGCGCCACGCCGAGGGCATGGCCGATAAGGTCGAGAAGCTCGTCGAAGCGATACGGCTCGGGTCCGCCCACTTCGTAGGTTTGTCCCACGGTGACGGGAAGACGGAGCGCGCGCGCGAAGCCTTCCGCGACCTGCTCCACGGGAACGGGCTGGAGTTGGTATTGCCCGTCGCCCAGTACAGGGACGGCGGGCGAGCGGCGAATGAGACGGGCGAGCACCGTGATGAACTCGTCCTCGGGACCAAAGATGAGCGAGGGGCGGATGATGGTCCAGTCGAGCGCGCTCGCGCGCACCACCTCCTCGGCCTGCCACTTCGTCCGGTGGTAGCGGGAAACCGCGCCGGGTCGCGTGCCCACCGCGCTCATCTGAATGTAGCGCTTGACACCGACCTCGCGCGCTACGCCCAGCATGTTGGCGGTGGCTTGCGTGTGGAGGCGATCGAAGCTCACCCGGGTGGCGAGGTGCTCGCGGATGATTCCCACGAGATGGATCATGCCCGCGCAGCCCTCGACGGCTGCGGGCAGGGCATCGGGCTCGAGCACGTCACCCGGGACGCGATCGATGGATTCGAAGCCGCGAAGCAGCGCCTCGGAGCCCGGCCGCACGAGGCAACGCACGAGGAAGCCGTGCGCGAGGAGCGCACGCACCACAGCATGGCCCACGAAGCCCGTGGCTCCTGTCACGAAAATGCGCTGCATGACACTCGAATCGTAGCATGCAGGCAAGTCATTTTCCCGAGGGCCCCGCGGGCCGTCCTCGCTATCATGGGAGCATGCTGAAGCGCTCCGCGGCCGTCCTGGCCGTCGTCCTCCTTTTTCCCGCTCTCGTCACCGGCCAGAGTCTGGATTGGTCCGATCTCGATCGGGCCGCGCGAGACGCCGTGGCGGCAGGCGACACGCCGGGCGAGGTGATCCTGGTCGGCCAGGGCGATCGCGTGCTCTATCGGAAGGCCGTGGGCTCGCGCGCTCTGGTGCCCGCCAACGAGGCCATGACGACCGATACCATCTTCGACATCGCGTCTCTCACCAAGGTGATAGCGACGACGCCAGCCGTCCTCGCCCTCGTCGACGACGGCAAGCTCGATCTCGATGCGCCGCTCGGGCGCTACCTGAAAGAATTCCAATCACCACGCCTGACCTGGCTCACCCTCCGTCGCGTGCTCACGCACACCGCCGGCTTCGCCGACATTCCCCCGAAGGAGGCCATGGCCAAGGGCTTCCCCGAGGCCATGCGCTATCTCGCGGCGAGCGTGGGCGAGCCATCCGCGACCGCGCCCTTCCACTACAGTGACACGGGCTTCATCGTGCTCGCCGAGCTCGTCCACCGGGTAAGCGGCCAGCCGCTCGACCGCTTCACTCAGAAGCGCTTCTATCAGCCCATGGGCATGCGGGACACCACGTTCAACCCGCCCAAGTCCTGGCGGGCTCGCATCGCTCCCACGGAGTTCGTGCAGGGCGTGATGCTGCGCGGAGTCGTCCACGATCCTCGGGCCCGTGAGCTGCACGGCGTGGCCGGGCACGCGGGGCTCTTCTCCACCGCCGACGATCTCAGCCGCTTCTGCCGCATGCTCCTCGACCGCGGCATCTTCAACGGACGCCGCTATCTGTCCGCCGCGTCCGTGGCCGCCATGTTCGCCCCCAACGAGGCGGGCGAAGCCACGCGCGGCCTCGGCTGGGATATCTCCTCCGGTTATTCGCGCACCCTTGGCTCCTTCTTCCCCCTGGGCTCAGTCGGGCACACCGGCTTCACCGGCACCTCGATCTGGATGGATCCGCCGACGCGGACCTACGCCATCGTCCTGACCAACCGCGTCCACCCCGCGGGCAAGGGCTCCGTGGTGGAGCTGCGCCGTCGGGTCAGCGCAGCGGTGGGTGCCAAGCTCTTCTCTCCCAATGCCACGCCGGAAAGCGGACCGGGCGAGGTCACCACCGCCGAGACGGCCCGGCCTCAGAGCGCCGCGCGCATTCGCGTGAGCACCGGACTGGACGTGCTCGAGCGGCAGGGGTGGGCGCCGCTCAAGGGAAAAGTGATCGGGCTCGTTACGAATCAAACGGGTGTGGACGGCGAGGGCCGCCGCGGCGTCAGCCTCCTCGCCCAGGCGCCCGGAGTGCGTCTCCAGGCGATCTTCTCGCCGGAGCATGGCCTCGACGGCACCCTTGACGAGAAAGTGCCGAACGGCACGTACGCGAGCGGGAACCAGAGCCCGCCCATCACGGTGTGGAGTCTCTACGGCAGCGACCGCCGGCCCACCGCCGCCATGATGCAGGGCCTCGACACCCTCGTCTTCGACATCCAGGACGTCGGCGTGCGCTTTTACACCTACCTCACGACGCTCGTGTACGTTCTCGAGGAAGCCGCCCGCCATCGCATCAACGTGATCGTCCTCGATCGGCCGGATCCGCTCACGGGGACGATCGTGGAAGGCCCGGTGATGGACACGGATCTCCGCTCCTTCACCGCTCCTCATCCCATACCCGTACGGACCGGCATGACCATGGGCGAGTTCGCCAGGATGGTGGCCGCGGAGCGGAAAATCCCCGTGAAGCTAACGGTCATTTCCATGGAGAGCTGGGAGCGACGCATGTGGTTCGACGAGACGGGGCTACCTTGGGTCAATCCGTCGCCGAACATTCGCTCGCTGAACCAGGCTCTCCTCTACGCCGGCGTCGGGCTCCTCGAGGCGACCAATCTCTCCGTGGGACGGGGCACGGAGACCCCTTTCGAGGTGGTCGGGGCGCCGTGGATTACCGATCCAAAGGCGCTCGCGGATGCCATGAACGCCCTCGACCTGCCGGGCGTGCTCTTCCAGCCGGTCAACTTCCAGCCCACCTCGAGCGTCTATGCCGGACAGATGGTGGGTGGGGTGCGGCTGGTCGTCAGCGATCGCGATGCCCTGCGCCCGGTGACGGTGGGGCTCACACTCGGCCGGACTTTGATCGAGCGTTACCCGCTGCAGTTCCGCGCGGCGGCCATCCAGAATCTCCTGGTGAACCGCTCGACGATATGGGCTCTCCTGCGGGGGGACTCTCTCGCGCGCTTGAGGCAGTGGGCGGAAGCGGATCTGGCCAGCTTCCTCCAGCGGCGCGCGTCGTACCTCATCTACAAGTAGTCTCCTGCTAGGGCCGCTCCACTACTTTCGCGCCCGGGGAGCGCCGGACCTTGTCGAGAGCGCCCGTGGGGACCGTGATCACTGCGGCGTCGCCGTCGCTCACGTAGCGCTCCTGGGGATTGCGCTCGAAGTAACTCAGCCAGTGTCCGAGCTCGGCTTCCACCGCCTGGATGCGAGGCAGCCGATACGGGTCGAAGGAGCGCGCGAAGG
Organism: Candidatus Methylomirabilota bacterium; assembly: GCA_035311385.1. Taxonomy (GTDB): domain Bacteria; phylum Methylomirabilota; class Methylomirabilia; order Rokubacteriales; family CSP1-6; genus AR37. The sequence continues at coordinate 39,587 of DATGCY010000129.1, read as the reverse complement.
GCGACAATGCGGCGCCTCCCGCCACCATCAGGATGCCGTCGTGGCGATAGGTGGTCTTGCCCTCCACCCCCTCGATGGCCCAGCGTAGGTCCTTGGGGAAGGCGCCCATGGGGAGGGCGAGGGTCCGAATGCGGTAGCCGGGCACGTCCTTCTGGATCCACTCCTGGGCGGTGGCGATCTGCTGGCGCACCACGCGCTCGGGATATTTGGAGAGATTCGCATGCCAGAGGGTGTGGCTGCCGATCTCGTAGCGGCTCGCCAGATATTGGAGCTTGCGGGCCGCGAGTTCCTTCTGATTGAAGAGACGATTGGGCGGATCCGCTCCGGGCAGCACGTAGAAGGTGGCGGCATGCCCGAACTCCGGATGCTGGCGCTCGAAGGCCTCCAGAATGCCCACCGCGCAGTCGGGATCGGTCACCCACTCGCCGTTCTTCTCGATCAGCTTGAATTGCCCGGGCGAGGAGTCATCGAAGGTGAGGACGACCGGTGTCGTCCCTCGGGGAATGCCGATCCTTCCGTCAAGGACGTCGTTGAGAGCGACCAGGCGGTAGCCGCGCTCCCACAGTCGCTCCAGATCACGCCGGAAGTTGGCCGGGGTGCGGGTCCAACGCTCCTCGGGCACGTCGATCTTGTGGTACTCGAGGATCATGATCCGCCCGAGCTCGTTGGACGGGAGCTCGCCCGCCGAGGTCGCGACGGGGAGAAGGGCCGCGGCCAGCAGCGGGATGAGACGGAGGAAGCGGTACACGCCTAGGGGCTGACCTTTGCCGTGGCCGTGGTCTTGGGTGGCAGAGCCGCGCCCGTGTAGTCGTTCTTCGGGTTCCACAGCATGTAGCCGATGGCGCCGCCGTCCTTGGCGCCGCGAAGCTGCGCCTTGATCTCGGGCACGCCGAAGATGCGCTTGTCGAAGGCGTAGTCCTTGAAATCCTGGAGCCAGGGTCGTACCACCACCGTTCCCGTGGAGCGCTTGCGGGTGAGCCGCACGCTCTCCTTCACGATCTCGTAGGGCTGAGCCACGGGATTGCGCACGCCGGGGATCCCGCGGTGATAGCCGGAAGGATAGACCATGGGGCAGATGTAGTCGAGGTGCGCGGAGAGCTCCTCGACCCGCTGGCCGATGTCCGTGTCATTTTCGTTGAACGCCGTATACCCGAAGACGTCCGCTCCCACGAAGGCGCCGGTGGGGGCGAGCTCGCGACGGGCCTGGGCGAGGAAGGCCGCGATGGTGGGCAGGCGCGTCTGCGAGTTGTTCGGCTGAGAGTACCGCGCCGCCGAGAGCTTGCCGTCGGTGGGGAAGCGGACGTAGTCGAACTGGACCTCGTCGAAGCCCTTGCTCACCGCCTCCTTGGCGATGGCGATGTCGTAGCTCCAGACTTCCTCGCGGAAGGGATCGACCCAAGCGAGCTTCTCGTTGTCGATCCAGGGCTTGTCCGTCCGCGTGTCGATGATGGCCCACTCCGGCTTGGCCTGGGCCAGGACATTGTCCTTGAAGGTCACGATGCGAGCGATGGTGTAGATCCCGCGAGCCTTGAGCCCGGCGAGCAAGCCCTCGAAGTCCTTGATGATCACCGGTCCCTGCGCCCCCACCTCGAGGGCCAGCGGCACCTGGGTGCGATAGGGGATCATGCCTCGATCACCCTTCACGTCGATGACCACTGCGTTGAGCTCGGTCTTGGAGACGAGGTCGAGCACCCGCTCGCGGATAGTCTTGTCGCCGACGCCGAAATACGTCAGGTAGGCGGCGCGCACCGGGCGCGGGGGAAGGCTGATCGTCATCTCGTCCTTGTCAGCGACGAGCCGGCGAAGCTCGTAGCCCGGGCTTTTGACGAGGAAGGCGGCTCCCAGCCCGATGGGCGGCGTGGTGAACCGGCCCTCCTCGTCCGTCCGGAGCTCTTCCTTGCCCGCCCACACCGAGGCCCCGCGCAGGGGCGCACCCGTGTCTGCGGCGAGGACGCGGCCGCGCACGGGACGCTCCACGGGGGGAGCCGCGGGGGCGGCCGGCGAGGAAGATGCGGCTGCGAGCTGGCGGTGGAGGAAGGCGGAGGGCGAGAGCACCATCCAACCCGTGATGACGAGGGCGACGAAAGACCCGACCAGAACGCCCAAGAGGATCGGCCGCTGCTTCTTCTCGTTGTTGTCCGGAGCGCGATTCATTCTCATCCCCAAATTACGAGGAGCGTGCGAGAAGCCCAAGTTTTTTTTTCGCTGCTACACTGTCGGGCATGACTACACACCCCTCTTTCATCTGTGACGCGGCAACTCGCCGTGCATTCACCGTCAACGGAATGACTCTCCGTGCGCTCGAGTGGGGCCAGCCTGGTCGCCCGGCCCTCTGCTTCCTCCACGGAGGCTCTGCCCACGCCCATTGGTTCGACGCGGTGGTGCCGACATTCATTGACAGGTTCCACGTGATCTCGCTCGATCAGCGGGGCCACGGCGAAAGCGACTGGGCGCCCGACTCTCGCTATGGAACGGAGCAGTTCGCCTCGGACCTGGTCGGGGTCATGGATGCGCTCGGCTGGCGGCGAATGGCGCTCGTCGGCCACTCGATGGGCGGCCACAATGCCCTCGGCTTCTCCGCGTGGCATCCGGATCGGGTACGCATGCTCTGCGTAGTGGACAGCCGCCCGTCCCTGCCGGAAGGGCGCTTGGAGGCCATGCATCGGCGAGGTCACCGCGGCCCCCGCCGCCACGAATCGCTCGACCAGGCACTCCGGAGCTTTCGGCTTCTGCCCCCCGAGACGCTGGCCACTCCCGAGTTGCTCGACCACTTGGGACGGCAGGGCATCACGCAGCGCAACGGCCACTTCCTCTATCGTTTCGACCCGCAGTGCAACGGCGCCCGAAACCCCGTCGACGGCTGGAAGCTTCTCGATCGGATCGAGGCGCCGACACTCCTCGTGCGCGGCGAGCTATCGCCGATCATGCCGAAGGAGATGGTCGAGCGGATGCTCGAGGCCATGCCCCGGGCCAAGGTCGTGGCCATGTCTGGCGTCTACCACCATCTGGTCCTGGACGCACCCGAGGCCTTCGCCCACATCCTCGACGACTTCCTGCGGGAACTGCCCGACTGAGGACAGCTCGAGGCTGAGGTCCCGCGGCTGCCGGGCCTCGCCGCGTCACCTCTACGACGAGGTGGAGGTGATCGAGATCACCTGTCGCGAACGGGGGGTCGGCAGGTCACGCTATGCGCTCGAGGCGCACCGCGCAGACCTTGTACTCGGGGATCTTGGAGCTGGGATCGTGGGCGGAATTGGTGAGGAAGTTGGCCGCGGAGTCGGCGAGCTTCACGAAGGGGACGAACAGCGCTCCGGGGCGTACCGCCTCCGTGACGTGCGCGTAGCCGGTCAGCTCCCCGCGTCGTGATACGACCCTGACCGGGCCGCCGTCGCCGAATCCGAGCCGTCGCGCGTCGGCGGGGTTGACGGCGATCTGCAGCTTGGGCGCCAGCTCCAGTAGCCCCTGCACTCGACGGGTCAGCGTCCCGCCGTGCCAGTGGTAGAGGAGACGGCCCGTGTTGAGCACGAAGGGATAGTCGGGGTCGGGGAGCTCCGCCGCCGCACTTCCCTGGCTGACCGACACGAACCTCGCCTTGCCCGTGGGGAAGGTCTCGCCATAGAGGAAGCGGGTCCCTGGATGATCGGACGTGGGGCAGGGCCACTGGATGCCCCCCGACTCGAGCCGTGCGTACGACAGCCCATTGATGGCCGGCCAGAGTCTGGCCATCTCGTCGAAGATTTCCGAGGGGTGCGCGAAGTCGAAGCCCTGCACGGGCCGCCCCAGCCGCCGTGCGATGCGCTTGGCCAGCTCGCAGGTAATCCACCAGTCGGCTTTGGCCTGACCGGGCGGATCGATGGCGCGGCGGACTCGCTGCACGCGGCGCTCGGAGTTGGTGAAGGTGCCGTCCTTTTCGGCAAAGGCAGCGGCGGGCAGGAAGACGTGGGCTAGATCACCGGTCTCGTTGAGGAAGAGATCCTGCACGACCAGGCAGTCGAGCTGGCGGAAGGCCTTCTCCACGTGATGAAGGTCGGGCTCGGCAAGCAGGGGGTTCTCGCCGACCACGTATATGGCGCGGATCGAGCCGTCGAGGCAGCCCTCGCTCATTTCGGTGACCACCATCCCGGGCCTCTGCGGTGGGCGCGTTCCCCAGGCGCGCTCGAAGCGGCTCAGGCTCGCCGCCGAGTAGTCCGCGTAGCCTGGGAGATTGGTGGGAATGGCGCCCGCGTCTCCGCAGCCCTGCACGTTGTTCTGGCCGCGGAGCGGCGAAATGCCGGAGCCGGGGAAGCCCATCTGGCCGGCGGCGAGGGAGAGGTTCAGCAGCGCGTGCGCGTTCGCCGTCCCATTGATGTGCTGGGTGATCCCCATGCCCCAGATGAGGCACGACCCCGAAAACGCTGGTCGGGCATACCAGCGGGCGGCCTGGGCGATGCTCGAGGCGGGCACCCCGGTCACTCCCGCCGCGTACTCGAGGGTGTACGGCTCGAGGGAGGCGGCCCATGCCTCGAAGCCTTCCGTTCGCGAGCGAATGAAGTCCAGGTCAGCCAGCCCCTCGTCGAGCAGCACTCTGGCCATAGCATTGAACAGGGCGACGTCGGTCCCGGGCCGCTCCTGGATCCAGAGGTCGGCCTGGTCGCACAGCTCGATCCGCTTCGGATTGATCACGATGAGACGGGCTCCGCGGCTCACCGCCTTGCGGAGCCGAATGGCGATGACGGGATGGTTAGCCGAGGCATCCGCCCCCACCACCATGATGCACCCGGCCTCCTCATAGTCCTGGTACGAGTTCGAGGTGGCGCCAGACCCCATGGAGGTGAGCATCGCCTCTACCGACGGCGAGTGGCAGAGGCGCGTGCAGTGATCAACGTTGTTGGTGCCCATGACTACCCGGGCGAGCTTCTGGATGACGTAGCCGTCCTCGTTGGTCGCCTTGGCTGACGCAAAGGCCCCGAATCGGCCGTGGTGCCGCGCCAGCCCTTCCGCGGCGGCCTCGAGCGCTTCGTCCCACGACGTCTCGACCCAGACGCCGTCGCGTCGGACCATGGGCGAGGTGATCCGGTCCCGCGAGTGGACGAAGCCGGTCCCGAAACGGCCCTTGACGCAGAGGGTCCCCCCGCTCGATCGATTCTCGGGCACGTCGTCGGCCATGACGGAGAGGCGACCGTCCTGCCTGATGTGGAGCCGAATGCCGCAGCCCACGCCGCAATACGGACACGTGGTCTCGACCTCGCGGACGATGGGAATCGCCTGCTCCTTCGGGCGGAGGGCGCCCGTGGGGCAGGTCGCTACGCATTGACCGCACGAGGTGCAGATGGACCCCGACATCGGCCCGTCTCCCACCACCCCGACCCGCGCCTCGTGGCCGCGTCCGATCATGGAGATGGCCCCGATGTGCTGCACATCGGCGCAGGCGGTCGTGCAACGGCCGCAGAGGATGCAGGCCTCACGGTCGAGGACGAAGAAGCTCTTCGACTCGTCCACCGCGAAGTGGTGCTGGGGCGGATGCCCGGGAGCCGTCAGCGCGTGATGCTGGGCGGCCACGCCCACCTGGCCGAAGCCGTCGCGTTCCGGGCTCGCCGTGAGCATGGACCAGGTCAGGTCGAGTACGGCCTTGCGCGTCTTGACGGCGTCAGGGTGCTGGGTGTTCACGACCAGGCCATCGCGCGCGGGAAGATGGCAGGCCGCGGGCAGTCCACGCTGGCCCTCCACGTGGACGAGACAGGTGCGGCACGCACCGAGCGGGGCACGGTCGGGATCCTTGCAGAGCTGGGGCAGGGGGAGGCCGAGGCGGTTCACGGCGTCCAGCACCGTGGCACCCGCGGGAACCTCGACCGGCGTGCCGTCGACGATGACGCGGAGGCTCATGGGTTGATCCAGGTCTCGGCTGCGCCCACATTCTAGCCGAGCTTGCGGGACGCTAGTCTCTGATCCAGGACTCCGCGAGAGGGACCTCGGGGGCGGGCCCGCGGCTGGCGAGCGGCTCCTCCGAGGAGGGTGTGAGCTGCATCAGCCGCTCGACGTCCGTCCGGCGATAGAGGCGCTGGCGCTTGATGCCCTGTCGATAGCTCCGGAGCACGCCCCGGCTGACGTAGGCGTAGAGCGTTTCCCGCTTGATGCCGAGGGTCGCCGCCGCCTCCTCTCCCGTCAGGTACTGCTCGCCGTCCAGGATCACCATGTCTTCGCTATCTTAGCAGCCATCCACAGCCCCGATCCAGTCCTGTATTGTTTGATCAATATTAATCAACTATAATCAAGCCCAGATAAGTCAAGGGTTCCGGGGCTCGTCTCAAGCTCTCGCACAGGAGGAGCGAACATGGACCAGGCATGGAAGGCGGGACTCGAGGATGTCATCGCTGCACGGTCGGCCATCTGTCAGGTGGATGGGGCGGCGGGGCGCCTCTACTACCGCGGCTACGAGATCGGCGATCTGGCCCACGCCGTCAGCTTCGAGGACGTGACGCGCCTGCTGTGGTTCGGTGAGCTGCCGACGGCGGCAGAACGGGCGGAGTTCCAGGCGCGGCTCGACGAGCGTCGTGGCCTCCCCGGTCCCATCGAGGCTCTCCTGCGCTCGCTGCCGCGAGACTGCCATCCGCTCGACGCTCTCCGCACCGCAGTGTCACTGGCGGCGGCCTACGATGGGGACGCGCGTTCGAACGAGGAGCCGGCCAATCTTCGGAAGGCCTACCGGCTCATGACGCTGATTCCCGAGACAGTGGCGGCTTGGCATCGTATCCGGACGGGCCGCGAGCCAGAGCACCGTGCGCCCGCCGGATCGCACGCTGCCCGTTTCCTCCACCTCCTGAGCGGACGCGAGCCCGCCCCCGAGGTCGCGCGCGTGATGGACCTCGTGCTGACCCTCCACGCCGACCACGAGTTCAACGCCTCCACCTTCGCGGCCCGGGTGGCGGTGGCGACCGTGGCGGATCTTCATGCCGCCGTCGTCGCCGCCATCGCCACCCTCAAGGGGCCGCGTCACGGCGGGGCCAACGAGGATGTCCTTTCCATGCTCCGCGAAATCGACGATCCGCGACGGGCGGAGGCCTTCGTCGAGTCTCGCATCGGCGCTCGTGCTGGACTCTCCAAACGGGAGCGGAGCAACCCTGCGGCGCGGATGCCCGGCTTCGGCCATCGTGTGTACAAGGTGGACGATGCGCGGGCGCGGGTGCTCCGCGGTCTGGCCAAGGAGATGGCCGCGGCCACGGGCCGGGAGCGTCTCTTCGAGGTGGCGGAGCGTGTCTACGAGGGGATGCGCGCGCGCACCACGCTGCCCGTCAACGTGGACTTCTTCTCGGCGGTGGTGTACGACGCGTTGGACATTCCGCCCGATCTCTGCACGTCGATCTTCGCGGTGGGGCGTGTGGCCGGCTGGTGCGCGCATGCCCTCGAGCAGTACGCGGACAACCGGCTGATCCGGCCGCGGGCTGACTACATCGGCTCGGCGCCGCGTCCTCTGTCGGCGGTGACTACTTAGGCTCGCTCACCGCTTACGCGAGTCGGGTGGGTCCTGTCGCCGGGGACCCTCCCGCGCCAACGGCTCCGCCACCCGCTCGCCCGAATCGCCGCTCTTCAAGCGGCGCACGGGACGAGGAGGTCCCACTACGCCGCTGGCGCGGGAGGAGCCCCCGGCGCCACCCACCCGTTTCTCCGTGAGGCCTTGGTGAGGGACCTCAGACTGTTAGCGACGGCGATTCGAACGCATGGCCGTCCGTTTCCGTCGGTGGCCAGGTTGCTTGGGGCAGGCTAAAGGGCGCCGGGGAAGTCGCGGAGGGCGGAGAGGATGGACAGCGGCGCGGCCTGCCCGAGGCCGCAGAGGGAGGCGAGGCGTATCACCTCGGCGAGCTCCGTGACTCGGGCGACGTCCGCGCCGGCGGGAGCGTCGAGCATGTCGCGCAGTCGTGCCGTACCCTCGCGGCAGGGCGTGCACTTGCCGCACGATTCGCGCGTGTTGAAGTCGAGCAGGGTGCGGATCACGTCGCGGACAGAAGCCGTCTCGTCGAGGGCCACGAGGCCCCCCGTGCCCGGATTGACGCGGCCGCCGGGCACCAGCGGCTCGTCGAGCTCGCGTGGGGGCACGATGATCCCCGACGGCCCGCCGAGCACCATGCCGGTGAGCGTGCGACCGGAGCGCATCCCACCCCCGATGCTCTCGATCAGATGCCGGAGCGTCGTTCCCATCTCGACCTCGGCCAGGCCCGGGCGCGCCAGGTGACCGGAGAGGCCGAAGCATTTCGTCCCGTGCCCCTCGCCGAGGGAGGTCCACCACTCCGCGCCCCGATCCATGATGAGAGGCACCGCGAAGAGCGTCTCCACGTTGTTGATGACCGTGGGCTTCCCGAAGAGGCCCGCTTCCGTCGGGAAGGGCGGCTTGGGGCGAGGCATGGCCCGCCGCCCCTCGAGCGATTCCATGAGCGCGGTCTCCTCGCCCAGCACGAAGCCGCCCGCCCCGCGCCGAACCTCGACCTCGACGGAGAAGTCGCTTTCGAGCACACGTGGGCCGATGAGCCCCCACGCTCGTGCCTCCTCCACGGCGCGGGCGACTCGCTTGGCCGCGAGGTGGGCTTCGCCGTGAACATAGAGATAGATGTGGCCTGCGCCGGCCGCATAGGCCGCCAGGAGGGCGCCTTCGAGCAGGCGGTGAGGATCGCCTTCCATGAGATGACGATCCTTGAAGATGCCGGGCTCACCCTCCTCGCCGTTCACGATGAAGTACTTGGGCGATCGCGTGGCGCCGCGGGTCCCTTCCCACTTGAGGGCGGCGGCAAAATAGGCGCCGCCCCGCCCCCGCAGGCCCGCCGCCTTCACCACCTCGATGACGGCCTCGGGCCGGCGCGCCTCGAGGGCGGCGGCCAGCGTGGCATAGGAGCCGCGCCTGATCGCGTCCCCGATGTCGTCAGGCTCCACGTCTCCGCAGCGGGCGGTGAGCTCACGGCGCTGATGCCTGAGCACATCCGTGATGCCGGGATGGGGCTCGAGCCGCCGCGCCGCTACTGCGTCGAGCAGCGCAGGGAGGCGATCGGCCGTCGCGTGCGGCAGGTGGTGAAGCTCGCTCTCGGGCGTCGCCACCGTCATCATGGGCGCGGCCCAACACATGCCGTTGCAGCCCACCGCGGCCACGGCGGCTTCGAGACCTCGGCGCGCCACCTCGCGCGTGAGCGCTTCCATGGTCGCCTCCGCGCCGACGGCCAGGCTGCACGAGCCGACGCCGACCAGGAAGCGAAGTCTGGGACGCGCCGCCCCCGCCGCCCGGCGGAAGATCTCCGCGAACGACCGGTCCTTCACCGGCGGCGCGGGCGACGACTCCGGAGAGGATGACGCCCGCGGAGCCGGCGAGGAGAGGAGGCGGTTCACGTCCTCGCGCGCCACGCGACCATGACAGGAGCCGTCCACTTCGACCACGGGCGCCACGGAGCAGTTGAAGGCGCAGTCGAAGGGCTCGAGCGTCACGTCGGGCCCTGCGACAGCGCGCAGGGAGGCGAGCAGCTCCACTCCGCCGCGGATCCGGCACGGTACGCCCGTGCATACACGGATGAGCCGCGCGCGCGGCTCCGTCAGCCTGAACTCCGGATAGTGCGTGGCGACCCCGTAGGCCTCGGAGGCGGGCACGCGGAGGTGTGCGGCGACCTCGGCGAGCGCGGCAGCGGGAATCCAGCGCAGCTCGTGCTGGACGGCATGGAGGGCGGGCAGGAGCCAGGTGCGCTCCTTGGGGAAGGCTTGAAGGACGCTCCGCCAGTCGGTCACGTCAGGCCGTCAATGCGCGACGGGCACGGGGTCCACGAGCCGCGCCGCGGCGAAGCCCTTCTTGCGTAAGAGGCACGAATCGCAGAGGCCGCAGGCGCGGCCGTCGGCCTCGGGCGCATAGCAGGACCAGGTCAGGGCGAGGTTCACCCCGAGCTCGTGGGCGCGGGCCACGATCTCTCCCTTGCTCAGGGCGATGAGCGGGGTGTGGATGCGGAAGCGGCTCTTGCCTTCCACGCCGGCCTGCGTGGCGAGATTCGCCAAGCGCTCGAAGGCCTTAATGAACTCCGGACGGCAATCGGGATAGCCCGAGTAGTCGAGGGCGTTGACGCCGATGAAGATGTCCTGTGCCTGCTGCACCTCGGCCCACCCGAGGGCATGGGCGAGGAAGATGGTGTTGCGCGCGGGAACGTAGGTGACGGGGATGCCTTCGCCGATCGCCTCCTCGTTCCGTCCCTTGGGGACGGCGATGTCGGCGGTGAGCGCGGAGCCGCCGATGGCGCGGAGATCGAGACGCAGGGTGAGGTGCGGGCGGGCGCCGAGGGCCGTGGCCACCTGCCTCGCCGCCTCGAGCTCGCGCACGTGGCGCTGGCCATAGTCGAACGACAGCGCGCAGCACTCGTAGCCCTCGGCGAGGGCGATGGCGAGAGTGGTCGTGGAATCGAGGCCACCCGAGAGCAGCACGACGGCGCGCGGAGCCACTACACTCCCCGCCGGGGACCCCATAGCATGATGTGGAGACGGGGAGAGAAGCGGAAGCCGTGGCGCGTGCACATCTCGGCCACCCAGGGCCCGCGCTCGATCAGCTCCTCGCGCCGGATGGCCTCCGGCTGGAGGAGGATGCGGCTCTTCGGCAGGGCGAAGCGCTCGGCCAGGCTCAGCACCTCGGACACGTCGCGCGTGCCGGTCACCACGAACTTCCACCAGCTCTCCCGCGAGAGGAAGTCACGAATGACGGCGGGCCGGATCCGCGTGGCGTCGGCCACGCCCGAGGCCGCGAGCTTGAGGGACACGTTCCACTGGATCGCTCGATCGAGGGCAACGGGCGGAGCGAGGGTACCCGACGTCTCCACCTCGACGGCGAAGCCAGCGTCAATCAGCGCGGGGGTGAGAGTGGTGAACAGCGGCGATTCGAGCGGCTCCCCGCCCGTGACCACTACGCGTCGGCACGGATACGCCGAGGCCTCCCGGAGGAGACCATCGACATCGGCGGCGCGCCCCCCCGCCGCGTCCCACGAGTACTTGGTGTCGCACCAGACGCAGCCGACGGTGCAGCCCTGCAGCCGCACGAACACGGCGGGAAGGCCGGCGGTGACACCCTCGCCTTGGATCGAGTAGAAGACCTCGGCAACGCGGCCGACCACGGAGGGGCCACTCACTCGGCGAAGCTCCGCGGTGATGGATGCGTCACGTCGGAGATGGAGATCATGGCGGACGGCATGGCCGAGCAAAATCCTAGCATGGCTGACGACGGCCGGTGACCGACGAGCCTCGGCGCGCGGCCAGCGCGCCGGGACTCGATCGGAGGCGATAAGGTCGAGCGGCCTAAGCGTGCCGCCAGCCGTCGTGCCAACCCCAGTGATGCGGGTAGGGGGCCACGACCACCGGGGGCGGCGCCACGTAGACCCCCGCCACGGGCGGGGGCGGAGCGTACGCGTATGGATCCGCGTAGACCGCACAGCCGCCCAGGAAGAGGGCGGCGAGCACGATGCTGATCATCTTGATCATGGTTTCTGCACCTCCTTTGCAGTTCTCGGGTCTTCCACGAATAAGACGGCTCGGGCTACCACCCCGTTTCGCTCCCGGATGAGAGGAGGATGAGAACTGGATGAAAAGCGAGGCGACGGATCAGCGCTCGTGGAGGCGCCAGCGCCGGAATACGTAGCCGGGATCAGCGGCGACCCGACCCTCCCCGATCAGGCGGGCGCCCGGGGTCGGATCGAGCCGCTTCACCTCCTCGTGCTGCGAGGGATCGATCACCACGTCGCTGGTGGTGACGAAGATCTCGTCCACGAGGTCCGCGGCCCGCAGCGCCTCGAGAATGGTCTCTCCCCCCTCGCAGTCGAGGTAGCGTACGCCGAGGTCGCGGAAGAGCAGCTCGTGCGCATGGCGGAGCTCTCGCGCGCCCAGGGTGTCTTCTCCCGCCACGAGTAGCCTCACCCCCTTGGCCTCGCAGCCAAGCCCCCGGAGATGGCGGGCGCCGTGACCCGTCGTCACCACGACCACCTCGACTCCCGGGATGTTGAACATACGGGCGTCGATGTCGAGCGCCCCGCTGCGCGTGTAGATGACCTGGCGCGGCACGCGAGGCAGCCCGTGCTCCAGCCGGAAGCGCTCCAGGCGCGCCCCCAGGTCTGACCCCGCCTGGCTCAGAGTGCCCACCAGTTCCGGCTGATCGCGCAGTGTCTGTGCTCCCACCGCGACGGCCTCCGCATGGGCCCGGAGATAGCGCATGAGTTGCACATCCGCGCGCCGCCCCGGTCGCTTCGGATCGCCGCCCGCTACCGCGCGGACCGGATCGTCGTGCGGCCCGCGGCGCTTCCACGCGACGACGCCGTTCCGGGAGGCGATGAAGTTGGCGTAGGTCCATGGCCGGTCCGGCCACGGTGGAGGAAAGCCCACGGGCTCGAGCCGCTCGGGATCCGGGGAGATGTCACCGTATGGATAGCGGCGCTCGAGGTTGAGGGTCCAGACGATCCGGCTCTCTCCCTCGGCCACGCGGGGCCCGACCACCTAGGCGATGCCGGTGTGGATGGTGACGGTACCGAAGCCGACCCGCCGATACTTCACACCGCGAAGCCCCACCTCCTCCATGAGGGCGGCCAAAGCGGGCGGCGTGACGAATCGGTCCACCGACTGTGGCAGGTAGGTGTACGCCTCGCGGTCCCCACCCACGATGGCGCCGACCCACGGGACGATGTGATGGAAATAGGCGCGGAAGAGGGGGGCCCAGCCTGGGAGATTCGTCTGCGTGATCTCGAGGGCGACCACGCGACCGCCCGGGCGCGAGACGCGGCGCATCTCACCGAGACCCTGGCGGAGATCGCCGAGGTTCCGGAGGAGGAAGGCCGAGGTGACGAAGGCGAAAGTGCGCGGCTCGAAGGGCAGGGCGAGGGCATCCGCTTCCACGAGGCGGACGCGAGCCGCCGTCTCCTCCGTGCGGCACTTGAGTCGCGCGATGGTGAGCATGCCGTGGGCGAAGTCTGCGCCCACCACCGTGCGGTGCCGGTGGATCTCGCTCAGTTCGAGCGCGAGGTCGCCGGTGCCCGTGGCGAGGTCGAGACCGGGGCCGTCCGGCGAGGGAATGGTCTCGCGGGCCGCCGCTCGTCGCCACGCGTGGTGCATCCCGAACGTCATGAGCCCGTTCATGAGGTCGTAGCGCCCGGCGATGCGCGAGAACATCTCGTTCACGTAGCGGGCCTTGCCCGGTCCCTCTCCGAGCTCCACGCTCATCGCACGCGCCCCGCCAGGACCGCTACGAAGAGGATGACCGAGATGTAGCCATTCACGTTGAAGAAGGCGACGTCGAGCCGGGACAGATCATCGGGCGAGACGAGCGAGTGCTCGTACACGAACAGCGTGGCCACCGCCGCCACCCCGAGCCAGTAGAGCCACCCGAGGCCAGTCATGAGGCCGAGGGCGACGAAAGCGGCCACGGTGAGGAGATGGCAGATCCGCGCACACCACAGGGCGGCGGCGATACCGAAGCGGGCGGGAAAGGAGTAGAGGCGCGCGCGGCGGTCGAAGTCGACGTCCTGACACGCGTAGATCAGGTCGAAGCCCGCGATCCATACGGTAAGGGCGAACCAGAGCACGAAGGCTGGCGGCTCGAAGGCGCCGCGCACGGCGATCCAGCCTCCCGCAGCAGCGATGCCGTCGGTGAAGCCAAGGATCCAGTGCGAGGTCCAGGTGAAGCGTTTGGTGTACGAGTAGCCGATGAGGAACAGCGCCGCCCAGGGCGCGAGTCGGAAGCAGAGCGGATTCAGCATCCAGGCGGCCACGGCGAGGAGGACGGCCGAGAGGAGGGCGGCGAGGAGCATGTGCCAGGGGCGCAGCAGCCCCGTGGGCAAGTGCCGTCCCGCCGTGCGCGGGTTCGCCGCGTCGATCAGACGGTCGGCCAGGCGGTTGACGCTCATGGCCAGGGTGCGCGCGGCGGCCATGGCCACGGTGACCCAGACGACCACCCGCGTGCCCGGCCAGCCGCGGGCGGCCAGCACCATGGCCACGTAGGCAAAGGGCAGGGCGAAGACGGTGTGCTCGAACTTGATGGCGTCGAGGAAGTGTCGGAGCGTGCGCGACACTACAAGCCGTACTCGCGCCAGCGCCGGGTGACGAGGGCGCGGATCTCCTCGCTCATCACGATCTCCTGCGGCCACGGCTGGCCGATGCCGTCATCGGCGGTCTTCTCGGTAGCGTCGATGCCCAGCTTGCCCCCGAAGCGATGACGAAGGGCCGCGTGGTCGAGATCGTCGGTGGGCCCTTCCACGAGGACGAGATCGCGCTTGGGATCGACGTTGCCGGTGGCCCGCCACGCGACCTCCGAAAGGTTCTGCACGTCGACGTGCTCGGAGACCACGAGGATGTTCTTGGCCAGCATCATGAGCCCGAGCCCCCACAGGGCGTACATGACCTTGCGCGCCTGCCCGGGGTAGCGCTTGCGGATGGAGACGATGACGAGGTTGTGGAAGACGCCCTCTGCGGGCATGTTCATGTCCACGACCTCGGGGAGCATGAGCCGGATGATGGGGAGGAAAATGCGCTCGGTCGCCTTGCCCAGCCAGTAGTCTTCCTGGGGCGGCCGGCCCACGATAGTCGTCGGATAGATCGGCTGCCGGCGCCGCGTGATGGCCGTGAGATGGAACACGGGATACTCGCGCGCGAGCGAGTAGTAGCCGGTGTGATCGCCGAACGGCCCCTCGATCTGGCGTTCCGCCGGGTCTACCGTGCCCTCGAGCACGATCTCGGCGTCGGCGGGCACCTCGACGTCGACGGTTTTCGCCGTGACCATGGGCACGCCCGTCCCGCGCAGCCAGCCCGCGAACACCATCTCGTCGATGCCCGGAGGCAACGGCGCGGAGGCGGCATAGATGCACGCAGGGTCGCCACCCAACGCGATGGCCACTTCCATGGGCCGCCCACGTTCCTGAGCCACGCGCTCGTGCTCGGCCGATCCCTTGTGGATCTGCCAGTGCATGCCCAGCGTACGGTCGTCGAAGACCTGCAGCCGGTACATGCCCACGTTGCGCGCGCCCGTCGCGAGATCGCGGGTGAAGACCATGGGCAGGGTGATGAAGCGGCCCGCGTCGCCTGGCCAGCACTGGAGCACGGGCAGGGTGGCGAGGCTCGGATGCTCCGTCTCCACTACCTCCTGGCAGGGAGCGGAGCGTGCGCGTCGCGGGCCGGCCTTGGCCACGTCGAAGAGGTCGCCGAGCTTGCGCAGCTTGTCGAGGAAGGAGCCGGGCATGCGCAGGTCGAGGAGCTTGGCCACTCGAGCGCCCAGATCGTCGAGCCGTTCCACGCCGAGGGCGGCGGCCATGCGAGCGGAAGAGCCGAAGGCATTGATGAGGACGGGCGTGTCGAAGCCCTCCACGTGCTCGAAGAGGAGGGCACGGTTCCCCTCGGGGGGGCCCTTGGAAACCCGGTCGGTGATCTCCGCGATTTCGAGGTCGCGAGAGACGCGGGCCGGCACGCGCGTGAGCTGCCCGTGCTTGTCGAGGTGCGCGACGAAGGCGCGGAGATCGTCGAAAGCCACCACCCTACTCGTGATACCAGACTTTCACGAGCCAGCCCGCGATGAAAGGAAAGGCCAGGCTGGGAACGATCCGCACGACGACGAATCGCCAGCCCATGAGGGGCGCCTCCCACGCGATGATGCGCTGCACGCCGAAGAGCGACCACGAGGTCATGTAGGCGACGAGAGGTCCTAGGGCCATGCCGGAGTTGGCGAGCACGACGAGGAGCGGGACGCTCACCATGGGCCCGCCCGGCGTCAGGATGCCCGCCATCGCGGCCATGGCGATGGCGCCGAAGCCCGACTGATTGCCGAAGTAGCGCGCCACCGTCTCCTGCGGAATGAGCACTTGGAGCATACCGGCCAGGATCAGCGCGGGCGCGAGTCTGGGCAGGACGAACCAGAGCATGCTGAGTCCGTTCTTGGCGCCCAAGATCGGGAGCGAGGGATCCTTCCAGTAGGCGGCGGCGGCGGTGATGACGGCCAAAGCAATCAGAACAAAGGCGGAAAGGTCGAGCGAGAAGCCTCGCGGCATGAAGGGATTATACAGCTATACTAATCGAGAGCTTCGGTACTCGAGCGCATGCGACTCAGCATTCGAACCAAACTCGCTCTCCTCGTATTGGCCGTGTTGCTGCCGCTGCTCGCGGCCGCCGCCGTCAGGTTCTGGGGCGACATGTCCGAGGGCCGCCGTGTCGGCAACCAGAGCCAGCTCGACACCGCCAACCTCATCGCAGGACGGCTCGACGAGATCCTCACCGGCCAGATCGAGAGTCTCCTCGCCCTCGCGAGCCTCCGCAGTCTCGACAGCGTGCAGGACGCCGATCTGGAGACGCTCGCGGGGCGCGTGCGCGAGCGGCATCCCTTCATGCGCCGCTTCGTCGCCGTCAGCCCCGACGGTCGCGTGGTCGCCACCAGCGGGTACCGCGACGGCGACCCGAAGTTCCTCACTCCGGAGGCCATCGCCACCGTGCTGGGCCGAGGCGAGCCCGTGGTCACCATGCCGCACACGAGCGGGAGCGACAGCCGTCAGGTCGTCGCCATGGTGGTGCCTGTCCAGGACCCTCAGGGCAAGCTCGTGGGCGCGATCGGCGCCGAGGTGGACTTGGAGACGCTCTCGCGCTATCTCAACACCCTCCCCTTGGGTCGCGAGCAGACGGTGGCCGTGGTCTCCACGAACGGCGACGTCCTCGCGCGCTCCGTGAGCCCGCACGAGTTCTTCACCCGTTCCCTGAGCGGCAGGCCGGAGGCCGATGCCCTCCTCCGCCGCGGCGAGGGCAGCGCGGAGTGGGCGGCCGAGGACGGGGTGGCGCATCTAGCCGGCGCGGCGAGCATGACGCGCGCGCCGTGGGTCGTGGTCGCCGCCATGCCGAGCGGCGCCGCCTCCGCTCCCGCGGCAAACCGGCTCACCCGCGATCTCCTCGCGCTGGGCGCGGCGACCGTGCTCGCCCTCCTCGTGGCGTGGCTGATCGGCAACCGCATGCTCCGCTCGGTCAGCGCCCTCATGCAGGGGGCGAGGGATCTCGAGACCGATCAGGGCTCGCCAATCGTGGTGTCCACCAAGGACGAGCTGGCGGAGCTGGCCGATCAGTTCAATCGCGCGGTCGGTGAGCGCCGGCAGACCCATGCCGTCCTCGACGAGCGCCAGCGCCGACTCCGCGCCCTCGCCGATGTCAACGTCGCGCTGTCCCAGCAGCTCGAGCTCAAGCCACTCCTCGGGCAGATCACTCAGGCCCTCGCCCAGCTCACGGGTGCGGCCACGGTGGTGTTCTGGGAAGTGGACGAGGCGCGCGGGCTCCTCGTGCGCCGGGCGTGGACCTCGAACCCCGCCGTCGCCCTCGACCAGATGCCAATGTCCGTCGGCATCGATGCCGGTGGAGTCGGCTTGGTCGCACGGAGCCGGCGGCCGCTCTTCATTGAAGACGTGACCCCCGACGATCGGCTCCGGGGTCGCGAATGGGCGGTGGCCCACGGCCTCATCTCCTTCGCGGGCGTGCCCGTCGTCGCCGGTGATGATCTGCTCGGCGTGCTCACCCTGAGCCTGCGTAAGAAGGACCTGCCCGCGGCCGACGATCGCGAGCTCCTCACCTCGTTCGCTTCCCAGGCCGCGGTGGCCGTGCGCAACGCGCGCCTCTTCGCGGAGGCGACGCGCCGCCGTCGCGAAGCCGAGGAGCTTGCCCAGGTGGCGCGCATGCTCACGGAGAGCCTCGACATCCACGAGGTCGCGGATCGCGTGGTCAAGAGCGTCCTGCCCATCTTCGGCGTGGACGCGGCCGGCCTCCGGCTCATGCGCCCCGACGGCCGGCTCGAGGCCATCGCGTGGGCGGGCTCGGCCCTTGGCTTTTTCCAGCCCGGCCACATGCTGGAGCCGGGAGACGGGCTCGTCGCCCGCGCCGTCACCGAGGGACAGGCGGTGTACACGCGCGACGTCCTCGACGACCAGAAGCTGACCCTGACCGACGATCTGCGCACGCGCCTCGTGGAGTCGGGGATGCGCTCCCTCCTCGCCGCGCCCCTGCGCGCCAAGGGTGAGCTCATCGGCGTCCTCGCCGTGGCCTCGGGCAACGTCCACGACTTCGCCGAGGACGACGCCAATCTCCTCCAGGCCTTCGCGGACCAGGCCGCCCTCGCCATGCAGAACGCGCGGCTGTACGGCGACGCCACGCGCCGCCAGCGCGAGTCGGAGGAGATCGCGCGCGTCGCCCAGACGCTCACGGGTAGCCTCGATGAGGACGATATCGCCCAGCGCATCGTGGCGAGCGTGCTCCCCGTGCTCCGCGCGCTGTCCCTGGGTTTCCGCCTCCTTCAGCCCGACGGCTCGCTCCGGGTCCTCGCCCAGGCGCAGGCCGTGGGGACCATCGGCATCCCGGGCCACGTCGTGCCGGCGGGCTACGGGATCTCCGGACGCGTGGTGGCGGAGGGGCGGCCCGTGGTCAGCGCGGACGTGCTGACCGATCCGAACATCCTGCTCACCGCGGAGATGCGCCGCCATGTGGAAGAGACCAAGATCGGCGCCTACCTCTCCGTCCCGCTCCGCCTCCGCAACCAGGTCATCGGCACGCTCGCCGTCGGTGACATCACGGGCCGTCAGTTCACCGAGGTGGAGGCGGCCCTTCTCCAGACCTTCGCCGACCAGGCCGCGCTCGCCCTCGATCACACGCGCCTCTACGCGCAGACGCGCCAGCGCCTGCGCCACGTGGAGTCGATTCGCGAGGTGGTGGAGCAGGTGCTGGTGCCCCTGAGCCTCGAGGAGCGGCTCAACCTGATCGCGCGCAAGGCCGCCGAGCTCTTCGACGCCGACCAGGCCGTGGTGGCTCTCAAGCCCGAGGGCCACGATGACCTCGTCATCCGCGCGGGGTATCGGCTCGTGCCGGGGCAACTGGGACATGCCGTCGCGCTCGGTGAGGGCGCGATGGGGCTCGCGGCGGCAAAGCGTGAAGGAATCCTCGTCAACGACTATTCCTCCTGGTCCGGACGCGTTCACCGGGCGTCGAAGCCGGAGTTCATCGAGACGATCAGAGCGACCATCTCCTATCCGCTTCTCATCCGCGGTGAGCTCATCGGGGCCCTAGTCGTCGCGTATGTGGGCGGTCAGGATCGGCGCTTCGTCCCCGAGGATCTCGACCGGCTCGCCACCTTCGCCGCGCCGGCCGCGCTCGCCATCGAGCACAGCCGCCTCTTCGACGAGCTCGCCGCGCGCGTGCGCCAGCTCCAGGAGACGCAGGCGCAGCTCGTGCAGGCGGGCAAGCTCTCCGCGGTGGGCCAGCTCGTCTCCGGCGTGGCCCACGAGCTCAATAATCCGCTCTCCGTGGTCATCGGCTACGGCCAGCTTCTCAAGGGCAAGGTCTTGCCGCCCGAGTTGCGCGGCCCCATCGACCTGATCGTGGCCCAGGGCGAGCGGATGGCCAAGATCGTCCAGGGCCTGCTTCTCTTCTCGCGCCAGCGCAAGCCGGAGCGCGCGCCGGTGAACCTGCCCTCGGTCATCGAGCAGACGGTGGCCCTCCGCACCACCCGCCTCCGCCTTTCCGGCATCCGCGTGATCTCCGAGCACGCGCCCGACCTTCCGCCCGCGGAAGGCGATGTGCACCAACTCCAGCAGGTGTTTCTCAATCTCCTTCTGAACGCGGAGCACGCCATCCTTTCCGCAGGCCGTGGAGACACCATTCGCATTCGCACCGGCACGCGCGCCGAGGGCGGCCGCCACTGGGTGGTGGTCGAGTTCGAGGACAACGGTCCCGGGATTGCCGCCGAGGTGATGCCCCGCATCTTCGAGCCGTTCTTCACCACGAAGAAGGTGGGCGAGGGCACGGGCCTCGGGCTGTCCGTCTCCTACGGCATCGTGCAGCAACACGGAGGACGACTCACCGGTGAGAGTGTCCCGGGACGGACCGTCTTCACCGTCGAGCTGCCCACGATCGTGGCGGCGGAGCCCGCGGACGGTGGACGGTCCCCGGTGACCCCCGGCGTGTACGGCTTCGGCCGGCGCGCTCTGGTGGTGGACGACGAGCCGGGAATGGTGGAGCTGGTGACCGCGCTGCTCAGGGATTCGGGCTGGCAGGTCGAGGTCGCGGCCACCGGACGGTCCGCGCTCGAGCGGGTGCGCCGCATGCGCTTCGACGTCGTGCTCTCGGACATCCGCATGCCCGACGGCAGCGGAGAGGATTTCTATCTCGCGGCCGTCCTCGATCAGCCCGGACTGGCCCGGCGCTTCGTGTTCATGACAGGCGACACCGCCAATCCAGCTCCGTGGCAGTTCGTGGAGGAGGTACAGGCGCCCGTGCTCGAGAAACCCTTCACCGCGGACCATCTCTTCGCCGCGCTGGAGCGCGTCAGCGTCTTGACTTCGCGCGCGCCCATCGAGTAAATCGGAAGCGTCATGACCAAGGCCGATCTCGTCGCCGCCATGGCCAAGGCCGCGGGCGGCAGCAAGGTGTCGGCGGAGCGGGCCCTCGACGCCTTCTTCGTGAGCGTATTCGACGCGCTCAAGAAGGGGCGACGGGTCACCATTGGCAGCTTCGGCACCTTCATGGTGAGCAAGCGGATCGCCCGAGACGGACGCAACCCGCGCACGGGCAAGGTCATTCGGATTCCCGCCACGCGCGTGCCTCGCTTCAAGCCCAGCCGCTCGCTCAAGTCCGCCGTCCTGTAGTCGCGCCCCGGAGGAGAATGCTCATGCGATGGCTGGCCGGACTGGTGCTCCTCGCCGCCGCCCTCGCGGGCGGGTGCGCGGGGTGGTCGCAGACGCCCTACAATCCGCAGCAGGCCTGCGACATCGTGGGCGGGGTTCTCACCGCGGATGGGAGATGCCTGGCCGGCAACATGTAACCGGCCGAGTGAGGGCGCGCGTTTAGCTTTCGTGGAAGCGCATGAGACGGAAAGTCTCGGCGGCCTTCAGCTTGCGCCGCGCACCTTGCTCGCGCGCCCACCCCGTGATCATCTCCGTCGGATCCCACGGCCCCATCTGCGTCTTGTGCTCCTTGAGGGCGGCGATCTTCAGATCGAGGACGTCGGCGATGTCGATGAAGGTGTCGGACGGCGTGGCGCCGTGGATGTAGACCCAGCGGACCTTGTGGGGCTCGAGGCCTTCGTCGAGGAGCTCGGGGAAAATCAATCGCGTCTCCGCCGAGGGGAACACCGCATCCAGCGCCACGTCGGAGGCCGCGCGATGGTCCGGATGGTTCATGTACATGTTGCCGTAGTAGCGCATGGTCGGATCCCCGCACACCACGGCGTCGGGCTTGTGACGCCGGATGAGCCGGGTCAGCTCGCGGCGGAGATCGAGGGACGGCTCGAGCATGCCGTCCTCGTAGCCCAAGAACAGCACGTCGGAGATGCCCAGCACGCGGCAGGCACGGCGCTGCTCGTCCTCGCGGATGGGCACCAGCGCCTCGCGCGTCATGTCGGGTGGCGTGTGGTCGTTGGAGCCCGCGCCCCCGCTCGTGATGCATACCGTCACGATCTCGCTCCCCGCTCGTGCCCACTTCGCGAGGGTGCCGCCCACGGTGAATTCCTGGTCGTCGGGATGCGCGTGAATGCTCATCACGCGCGGGGGCGGCGTCGGCTCCTTCCGGGGAGATCTCGCGGAACGGGCCCGCTCCGGAACGCCCGGAGTCGGCGTCGCCTCCTCGGGAGTGGAATCGGTCATGCCGCGGGCCGACTCAGGCCTTTGCGCCCGCCCCGGCGAGCTGGGTGATCTTCGCCTGAACCTGCGCGCGGGGCACCGCGCCGATCACCTGGTCCACGACCGTGCCGTCCTTGACGAAGAGAATAGTCGGAATGGAGCGGATGCCGTAGCGGGCAGCCAGACCCGGCTGCTCGTCCACGTTGACCTTGGCCAGCGTCACGCTTCCGTTCGAGGCCTGGGCTAGCTCCTCGAGCACGGGCGCGATGGCCCGGCAGGGACCGCACCACGCCGCCCAGAAATCGACCATCCAGATGCCTTCGGCGGCGGCCAGCGCCTCGTCGAACGTCTGCTCGGTGAGGTGGACGACGCCCTTGTCGTATCCGTGTTCGTTGTGGCTGGAGCTCATGGAAGTTCCTCCTGCCGTTGAGACGTGCCCGAACGCGAAAAGGATGCGTGGCCCCCGCCAAGGTGGGAACGAAGGACCTGGTTCCAGATCGAGGCCGGGGTGAGCGGCAGGCGAGTGAGACCGGGGGCGGGCTGGCCGAGCGCATCACAGATGGCGTTGGCGATAGCGCCACCCAGTCCCGGATTACCGCATTCGCCCAGGCCGCGCAGCCCGAGGGGATTCGTGGTCGCCGGCACCTCCTGATAGAAGCCGTCCACGGGCGGCACGTCGGTCGCGTAGGGCAGGGCGTAGTCCATCAAAGTCCCGGAAAGCGCCTGGCCTCCCGCGTCGTATTCGAGCGTCTCGTGGAGCGTGTTGCCGATGCCGAAGGCGACGCCGCCCACGAGCTGTGCGTCGACCAGCGCGGGGTTGACGGCGCGGCCCACGTCGGCTCCCACGGTGATGTGCCGGAGCCTCACCGTCCCGGTTTCCGCATCCAGATCCGCGATCACCCCGACCGCGCAACCCGCGTAGGTGATCTTCGACACATTGAACGAGGCGCCCACGGCGAGCCGCCGCTCCGCGGCGAGATCGGCGAGGGTGATTCGGCGTCCCCGCGCGTCGAGCACACCGGAGGCGTAGGCAATCTCCGCCTCGGGCAGTCCCCAGGCCGTCGCCGCTCGCGAGCGCGCTTCCTGGACGAGCCGGGCCGCGGCGAGCGCGGCGGCATTCCCGGCCGTCACTGTTCCCCGCGAGCCGTAGGTGCCCACGCCGCTCTCCACGTGGGCGGTGTCGGCGTGGCGCACGACGAAGGAGGACGCGGGGAGCCCCAGCGACTCACCGGCGATCTGCGCGAGCACCGTCTCGAGCCCCGGGCCCATGGAAGACGCCCCCGTGTCCACGGTGAAGCGCCCGTCCGGATGCGCTTCGATGTGAGCGGTCTCGAAGGGACCGAGGCCGGTCTTCTCCACGTAGACGGCGAGACCGATGCCACGCCGCGCCCCGGGACGTCCGCGAACGCTCGCCTGCTCCCGTCGCGCGCCTGCATAGTCCATGCGACGGAGCAGGTCGTTGAAGAGGGCGGGGAAGTCGCCCGAGTCGTACACGGTGCTCGCCCCGAAGGACTTGGTGCCGCAATCGTAGGGCATTTCGTCGGGGCGCACGAG
The DNA here is from genome assembly GCA_035311385.1 of Candidatus Methylomirabilota bacterium. Taxonomy (GTDB): domain Bacteria; phylum Methylomirabilota; class Methylomirabilia; order Rokubacteriales; family CSP1-6; genus AR37. The sequence continues at coordinate 16,449 of DATGCY010000129.1, read as the reverse complement.
GTTGCGCCGCCGGATCTCCGCCGGATCGAGGCCGAGCCGGGCCGCACCCAGGTCCATGAGGCGCTCGCGAGCGAAGTTGCATTCGGGGCGTCCGGGCGAGCGGAGCGTGCCCGCGGGCGTCTTGTTGGTCACCACCGACCAGAGATCGCAGTCGTAGCTGGGCACGCGATAGGGACCGGGGAAGAGCGCGGCCCCGAACTCCGCGGGGACCAGGGCCGCCGTGCGGACGTAGGCGCCGATGTCGGCGTGGATGAGAGCGCGCAAGCCCACGATACGCCCCTCACCGTCGAAGCCCATCTCCACTCGATACTCGACCTGGCGCGCATGGTTGGTCGCGAGCAGGCTCTCGCGACGGCTCTCGATCCATTGGACGGGCCGGCCGAGCTTGAGAGCGGCGAGGGGGACGAGAATGTCTTCCGGGTAGAGCTCGCCGCGCACGCCGAACCCGCCGCCCACGTCCACCTCGGTGAGGCGGAGCGCACCCAGAGGAATGCCGAAGATGGGAGCGAGGATGCCGCGGTTGATGTGGATGCACTTAGTGGACCCGATCAGGTGGAGCTCGCCTCCCGCAGGGTCGGGAGGCACGGCAACCAGCCCGCGCGTCTCCAGCGCGGCGGCCGTCTGGCGCGGATACACGAAGCGCTCGCGAATGACCACCGGCGCTTTCTGGAGAGCGGCCGTCGGGTCGCCGTTTCGCATGGTGATTAGGGCCACGTTGTTCGACTCCGTGCCCGGGAAGAGCAGAGGAGCGTCCGGCGCGAGCGCCTGCGCGGCGCTGGAGCAGGCGGGCAGCGGCTGGTAGACCACGTCGATGAGGGCGAGGGCATCCTCGGCAACGTAGCGATCGTCGGCAACCACGAGGGCCACGGGCTCACCGGCGTAGCGCACCACCGCGCGGGCGATGGCGGGCTGGAGATAGCGCTCGGTGCCGGGCGGGGCGCCCACGCGGTTCGGGATGACGGCGGTGACGGGCACGTCCGCCGCGGTGAGGACGGCCCGCACCCCGGGCAGCCCGAGCGCACGCTTGCCATCGACGGAGACGAGACGGGCGTGCGCGTGAGACGAGCGGAGGACGGCGGCCTGGAGCATCCCGGGCACGCGCACGTCGGCGACGAAGCAGCCGGCGCCGCTCGCGAGCCGGTCGCCGCCGAGACGGGGATGAGACTCGCCGATCATGGCATCACGCGTCGGAGATCTTCGGTGGATTTCGTGCCGCCCGGTCCTCGACCTTCATGCCCTGCACGCCCGCTGGCCATGCGATCACCCCTCCTCGAGCGCAGGCGCTGGTCCGGTGACGGGCGGCGAAGAGCATTGACGCCGGCCCGGGCGGTAGGGTACTGCTTCAGCCGGGAGGAATCAACATGCGCGAGAGCATCTTCGGCATCGTTCCGCCGATGACCACGCCCTTCCGGCCCGACGACACCATCGACGAGGCCGCGCTGCGGGCGGAGACGCGGTATCTCATCGAGACGGCGCGGGTGCACGGTCTGGCCGCCAGCGGCAGCACGGGCGAGGGCCACGCCCTCAGCACGGACGAGGTCCGCCGCGTGGTTGCCATCGTCACGGAGGAAGCGCGGGGTCGGGTGCCGGTGATCGCGGGCATCATCACAGACAGCACGGCCTCCGCGGTGGAGCGCGGGCTCGCCGTGAAGGACCTCGGCGTCGCGGCGCTCCAGGTGACGCCCGTCCACTATCTGTTCCGTCCGGACGACGACGCCATGGTGCGACACTTCGATACGCTCGCGAACCGCACGGAGCTGCCCATCATCATCTACAACGTGGTGCCGTGGACGTATCTCTCGCCTCAGCTCCTCGACCGCATCATTCGGGCCGTGCCCGGGGTGATCGGCGTGAAGCAGAGCGCGGGCGACATGAAGCTCCTCGCCGATCTGCTCCTCCTCGTGGGCAACCGGGCGCGGATCATGACCGCGGTCGACGCGCTCCTGTATCCCTCCTTCGCCCTCGGCGCGCACGGCGCCATCGCCGCCATCCTCACCGCGGCGCCCACCCTCTGCGTGCAGCTCTGGGATGCCGTGCAGGCGGGCGATCACAAGCAGGCCCTTGGCCTGCACGAGAAGCTCCTGCCCATCTGGAACGCGATCTTCCATGACAATCTCCCCGCCAACGTGAAGCACGCCCAGGAACTCCAGGGCCGCGCGGCGGGAGCGCCGCGGGCGCCCATGCCCTCGACCTCGGCCGCCCAGGCTGCGCGCATCCGCGAGGCGCTCCAGAGCGCCGGGCTCCTCTGAGCCATGCGCGCGGTGGTGCTGCACGAGCCGGGACCGGCGGAGAACCTGAAGGTGGCGGAGCTCGCAGATCCCACGGCGGGCGCGGGTGAGGCGGTGGTGCGAATCAAGGCGGCCGCGCTCAACCATCGCGACGTGTGGATCCGAAGCGGGACGGGAGCCTACGCGGGCGGTTTCAAGCAGCGCGTGATCCTGGGCTCGGACGGCGCGGGCGAGGTCGCATCGGTCGGACCTGGGGGCGATGCGACGCTGGTGGGCCGAGCCGTGGTGATCAACCCCAGCCTCGATTGGGGAGCGAGGGACCTCGCTCAGGGGCCGAGCTTCCGCATCCTCGGGCTCCCCGACGACGGCACCTACGCGGAGGCGGTGCGGGTGCCGGTGGAGAATATCCATCCGAAGCCGGCACGCCTGTCTTTCGAGGAGGCCGCGGCCATTCCCCTTGCCGCGCTCACCGCCTACCGCGCCGTGGTGAGCCGCGCGCAGGTGCAGCCCGGCGAAACCGTGCTGGTGACGGGGATCGGCGGCGGGGTCTCCGCCTTCGCCCTCCAGATCGCCGCCCATCTGGGTGCGCGCGTGCTCGTCACCTCGGGCAGCGACGCCAAGCTCGCCCGCGCCCGCGAGATGGGGGCGATGGGAGGCGCCAACTACCGGACGCAGGACTGGGCGCGCGAGATCCTGACGCTGTCCGCCGGCGGTCCCGACGTCGTCATCGACAGCGTGGGCGGCGAGACGTTCGCGAAGTGCGTGGAGATCCTCAAACCAGGCGGGCGCATCGCGAGCTTCGGCGCCACCACGGGCGCCGTGAAGGATTTCGTGCTCCGCAATCTCTTCTGGAAGCAGGCGACGCTGCTCGGCACCACGATGGGTAGCCCGCGAGAGTTCGCGGCCATGCTGGAGCTCTTCGGCCAGGGCGGGCTCCGCCCCGTGGTCGACACGACGTTCCCGCTCGCGGACGCCGCGGCGGCCCACCGCCGCATGGAAGAGGCAGGTCAGTTCGGCAAGATCGTGCTCAGCACCGGCTCGTCATCCTGAGGCCAGGTCCATCTGCGTCAGCACGGCCCCGACCCCGGCGGCGGTAAGGCGGTCCATCCTCTGGGCTCCGTGCCCTTCTCTTTGGCCCGCCTCGACTAGCCGGCCGGCTCGAGGATGAAGTTGCCCGCCTCGACCTGGACCGTGGCGCAGGCCGTGTCGAACGCCACGCCCAGCGGATCGCGCCCTGCCTGCACGGCCTCGATCTGTTGCCGCAGCAGCCGTCGGAACATCACCACGCCGCGATCGCTGGCGGCCAGCCGCTCTTCGGAGTGCAGGGTGAGCGTGGCGTCGTACGATGGCCGTGGCCGCCCGTACGCGGTTCCCGTGTCCAGGTTCGTCTCCTCCTCGCTCCGGATGCGGACGCGCAAGAATAGCACGCGCGACCCCGCGCTCCGGATTTCCGCTAGAATCTGGCCGCAGCGTGGCGCGCACGGCATCGAGCCCCAGGACAGGCGAGAGGAGGCGGGCATGGATCGACTGATGATCGGCGACGCGCGGCTCTCCCGCATCGAGGAGACCGTGGATACGAGCTTCACCGCGGAGGGGTTCTTCCCCACCTTCGATCCCGAGGTGATGCGGCCGCATCTCTCCTGGCTCGCCCCCCGCTACTACCTGCCCGAGCGCGGCGCCCTCGTGTTCAGCATGCACGCGTGGGTGGTCGAGACGGGCCGACACACCGTGGTCATCGACACCTGCATCGGCAACGACAAGGAGCGCATGCCGCGCGCCCACTGGCACCGGCAACAGCACCCATTCCTGGAACGGCTGCAGGCGGCGGGAGTGGCTCCGGAGAGCGTGGACTACGTGATGTGCACCCACATGCATCCCGACCACGTGGGCTGGAACACGCGGCTCGAGAATGGGCGCTGGGTGCCGACCTTTCCCAACGCGCGCTATCTCTTCGCGCGCGTGGAGTACGAGCACTGGACCTCCCCGCAGGAGCAGAATCCCATTCGTCGCAACGCCTTCAACGACAGCGTGCTTCCCATCGTGGAGGCGGGGAGGGCCGACATGATCGAGGACGGGCATCAGGTGGACGGCCACCTCGTGGTGGAGCTGGCCCCGGGCCATACACCGGGCAACTGTCACATCCATCTCACGTCGAAAGGGCAGGAGGCCTTCTTCGGGGGCGACGTCATCCACCACCCGATCCAGGTCTATCGCCCCGACTGGAGCACCGTGGCCTGCCTCGACCAGGCGGTTTCCGCCGTCTCCCGACGGAAGCTCCTCGAGACGTGCAGCGAGCGGGACGCGCTGCTTCTCCCGAGCCATTTCCCCGCGCCCCACGGTGGGCGTGTGCGCGCCGCCGGCTCGGGCTTCACCCTCGAGTGGCTGGGCACGAACGGCCGATGAAGGTCGCCACCTGGCGCGGCGGCAGTCACTTCACGGTGGACGAGGCGCCCGATCCCGCGGCGGGGCCGGGGCAGGTCGTCGTCTCCGTGCACGCGGCCGGCATCTGCGGCACGGACATTCACGCGACGCAAGGGCTCTTTCCCTGGACGCCGCCGCTCGTCCTCGGCCACGAGTACTCCGGCGTGGTCCGCGAGGTGGGGCGCGGGGTGAGCAAGCGCCTGCTCGGGCGCGCCGTGGCCTGCGAGCCCTCGTACGGCTGCGGCGAGTGCTCCGCCTGCGAAGCGGGCCGTACCTCGCAGTGCCCGCGCGCCTCCCGCGTCGGCGGCTTCGCCGAGCGCGTCACCTTGCCAGTGAGCTGCGTGCATCCGCTGCCCGACGGCCTCGATGTCGTCACCGCGGCTCTCACGGAGCCCGCCGCCTGCTGCCTCGCCGGGCTCGAGACCTTCGAGATGCCACGCGGAGCGACCGTGCTCGTGATCGGCGGCGGCATCATGGGCCTACTCACCATGGTTCTGGCCAAGCGCCGGGGGGCCAAGCGCCTGATTCTGTCCGATCCCATCGAGGAGCGCCGCCGGATCGCGCGCCGGCTCGGCGCCCACGTCGTGATCGATCCCGCGAAGGAGAATCTGCGCGAACGCATCATGGCCCTGACGCGCGATCGAGGCGCGGACGTGGTCGCGGAGGCGGTGGGCAAGCCCGAGCTCGTCGCCGAGGCGCTCGCCATGACTCGCCCCACGGGTCACCTGGAGCTCGTGGGCGTGAACCCGAAGGGCAGCCAGCTCCCTCTCGACTTGTGGGACGTGCACTACCGCGAGATCAGGATCAGCGGCGCCTTCGGCCGCGGTACGTCCTTCCGTCGCGCGCTCGCCCTCATGCCCAAGCTCGGCGTGAAGAGGCTCGTCACCGCGACCTTCCCCCTGAGCCGCGTCGCCGAGGCCTTCGCCCACGCTTCGGCCGGCCACGGCGCCAAGACGGCCATCACGCCCGGCGTCAGCTGAGTTTGCGCGGGGACTCGTCGGGAAGCGGGAAGCAGGCGCCCGCCGGGATGAGGAGGCGCACGCGCTCACCGGGCCGCGCGCGCGGCGGGGTGGGCGTGGTCACTCTCAGCACCACGTCACCCTCCGTCAGCTTCACCTGATAATCGACGCTGTCGCCCAGAAAGCTCGCGCGCACCACGTCTCCGGCGACCACATTGTCGGACGCCACCGCCGATGCCTCCGGCCCGAGCTCGATCTGGTGCGGGCGGATGGAGATGACCACGCGGGCGCCCGGTGAGAGATCGCGCGCGGCCACCTGCAGTCGCACCTGGCCGAAGCTCACCCGGTCCGCTCCGACGGCCACGGCGTCGAGCAGATTGGTCCGGCCGATGAACTCCGCGACGAAGCGGGTGCGCGGCCGCTCGAAGAGCTCCTCGGCGGAGCCGATCTGCGCCACGCGGCCGTGCTGGAGCACGGCCACCCGGTCGGAGATGACCATGGCCTCCGCTTGATCGTGAGTGACGTAGAGGGTGGTGATGCCGAACTGCTCATGGAGGCGCCGGATCTCGAAGCGCATCTCCTCGCGAAGATTCGCGTCCAGGTTGCTGAGCGGCTCGTCGAGGAGGAGGATCTCCGGCTCGACCACGAGGGCCCGCGCCACGGCCACCCGCTGCTGCTGGCCGCCCGAGAGCTCACCGGGATAGCGCGCCCCGTAGCCCTCGAGCTGCACCGCGCGCAGGATGTCGCGCACCCGCCGCTCGCGATCGGCGCGCGGGCTGCCCGTGAAGCGCAGGCCGTAGGCCACGTTTTGGTGCACGGTCATGTGCGGCCACAAGGCGTAGCTCTGGAAGATCATGGCCATGCGACGGCGCTCAGGCGGGATGACGGCGGAGGGCGAGGAGAGGCAGCGGTCGCCGACCCAGATCTCGCCTGCCTCCGGAGTGAGGAAGCCGGCCACGAGTCGGAGGGTGGTCGTCTTCCCGCACCCGGATGGTCCGAGCAGCGCCACCAGCTCACCCGGCTCCACGCGGAGGTCGAGGCCCGACACCGCGCCCACGTCGCCGTAGCTCTTGCGGAGTCCCGTGATGGTGACGCCGGGCACGCGGTTAGCCCGCCGAGCTCGACGAGCGCGCGCCCATCACGTCACGGCCGAGGAGAGACTGCATAAGGGCGACCACCACGAAGGTCATGAGCAGCATGAAGAGGCCGAGCACGGCGATGGCTCCGAACTGCCCCTCCTCCTTGAGATCGAAGATGACGACGGACATGACCTTGGTGCTGGGGGTGAAGAGGATGATGGACGCGGACAGCTCGCGGATGACCCCGATGAAGATGAAGCACCACGTGGCGATGATGCCGCTCTTCGCCAAGGGCGCGGTGATCTCGCCGAGCACGCGGAGCCGTCCGGCGCCCAGGATTCGCCCGGCCTCCTCCAACTCCGGGTGAATGCCGCGGAAGGTCGCGTCGGACTGCGAGTAGCCGACGGGCATCTCCTTGGTGAGATAGGCGATGAACAGGATCCAGAGCGTCCCATAGAGGAGGAAGGGCGGGCGCGTGTAGGCGATGAAGAGGGCGACGGCGAGCACGATGCCCGGGATGACCACGGGAGCGAGGGTGAGAAAGGCCAAAACCTGGTGGCCGACCACGAGCTTGCGGGTGGTGATGTAGGCGAGGAGGGCGGCCAGCGCCGCGCCTACGCAGGCGGTGAGCACGCCCAGCTCGAGGGTGTTGACGATGGCGCTCTGGGTCGCGCTGTAGAGGAAGGTGAAGGACCAGTTGGCGAGGGTGAAGTTCTCCCAGCTGAGCGGTTCTGCCCACGCGCGCGAGAAGGCGGCGCGGGCGAGCACGCTGTAGGGGAGGAACACCGCGCAGGCCAGGACGGCGAGGCAGCCCGCCAGCGCGGGATAGCGCCAGGCGCCGAGCGGGATGACCCGGCGCTGGCCGCCCTTGCCTCCCACCGAGGCATAGCCGCGCCGGCCGAGTAGCTTCTTCTGCACGAGAAGGAGGAGCGCGGTGGAGAGAAGGAGGGGCACCGAGCAGGCCGCCGCCATCTCGATCTTCGGGGGGTACTGGAAGAGGGCCCACACCTGGGTGGTGATGGTGTGGAAGCCCGCGGGCAAAGCGAGGATGGCGGGAGAGCCAAACAGCGCCAAGGCCTGCAGCACGGCGAGGATGAATCCGCTCAGGATGGCAGGCAGCACCATGGGCAGGGTCACGGTGAGCGCCACCTGCAGGCGATGGGCGCCCAGGATGGCCGCAGCTTCCTCGAGATCGGAGGCGATCAGGCCGAGGGTATTGGCGATCATGATGTACACGTACGGGAAGGTGTAGAGGGCGACCACGAAGATCAGCCCCGTCATGGTGAAGATGTTGAAAAGCGGCTCCTCGGCCCCTGTGAGGCTCCGGTAGAGCTTGTTGAGGTAGCCCGCGTTGGGGCCGGCGAGCATGACCCACGCGAAGGCGCCCAGGAAGGGCGGGGTCACGAAGGACGCCATGACGAGGCTCCGGATCGCGCGCGACCACGGAAGATCCGTGCGCGCGGTGAGCCACGCCATGGGCGCGCCGATGGCCACCGCTATGACGCCGGACCAGAGGGCGAGCACCACGGTGTTCCAGAGGGCCCGCTGGAGGCGCGGGTCCGCGAACACGCGGGCATACTGCGCGAGGGTGAATCCGCCCTCGCCCTGCACGCTCATGTAGCCAAGCCAGGCCAGGGGTAGGAGGATCAGGAGGACGAGGGCGGCGGCGGCCAGAACCCAGACCGGCGCCGAGCGGTCGATCCGCTCCCGCCAGGCCGGGCGATGGCGAATCAGGATCGGCGTGGAGGCGGCGCCCGTCTCCCGGCTCACCGTGGCGGAATCAGGCCCCGAAGAACTCGACGAAGCGCGTCTTGATCTCCTCGTTGCGCTTCTCCAGCTCCTCGGCGTCGACCTGCAGCAGCTTGAGCTCGGAAAGCTTGGGCTGGTCGGCGGGATAGGACACGTCGGGATGGCCGGTGTAGAGGCCTTCGCTGTCCGCGAGGACCTGCTGAATGGGACGGCTGAAGATGAAGTCGGTGAAGAGCTTGGCCGCATTCGGATGGGGCGCGAAGGCCGTGATGGCGGTGGGCGACACCACGAGGGGCACGCCCTCCTTGGGGAAGACGATCGCCACGGGATTCCCCTTCTTCTTCATCTGGTAGAAGGTGTAGTCGCCGCCGTTGGCGGCCACCGCGCGTTCCCCCGAAGCGACCACGGTGGAGGGATCCACCGCCGATTGCACGAGCATGGGCCGGTTCTGCGCGAGCTGCTTGAAGTAGTCCCAGCCGTAGAGATTCACGAGGGCGAGCACGTGGGTGGCGGTGACGCCGCTGTAGCCCGGATGCGCGGTAACGAGCTTGCCCTTCCAGCGCGGATCGAGGAGATCCTTCCAAGTCTTGGGCGCGTCGCTCGCCGACACGGCTTTGGTGTTGTAGGCGATCACGTTGACGGTGGCCCGCAGCCCGTAGTGATAGCCGTCCTTGTCCTTGAAAGAGACGGGGAACCGCTCCACGCCTGCCGGCGTGTACTTCATGAGGAGCTTCTTGTCCTTGAGAAGGACGTAGTGGCCGGCATCCGAAGTGTGGATCACGTCCACGTTCTTGATGTTGGCCTGGAGCTCCTGCATTACGCGCTGCAGGATGCGCTGCGAGCCGGTGCGCTGCACCTCGACCTTGATGCCGGGATACTCGGCCTCGAAGAGCTTGGCAATTTTCTCCGCGCTGGACAGGGCAAGGGAGGTGTACCAGACGACCTTGCCTTCCTTCCGGGCCGCCTCCACCCGCGTGTCCTGCGCGAGCCCGGGCCGGCCGGCGAAGAATCCCGCGAGGATGAGCACCAGAGCGACGGCGCGGCAACGAGTCATGGATCTCCCTCTACGCGGCCAGGGCGCGCATCAGAGCGTTCAGGTCTGGCTGGCCCGCCAGGTCTCGCGCGAGGCGGATCACCGTGCGCGCCTGCGCGTCGGGCGCGGCCAGCGAGGCGTTGCCACGGAACTTGCTCTCGATCTCCTCGCGCGACATGGGAAGGTCGGGTCCGCCTCGGGGCCGGTCCTGGCGTTCCTCGAGGACGCGTCCGTCGCGGAGATGCACCGCCACGCGTCCCACGAACTGACGCGGATAGTCGATGGTGGGGTCGACCTCGTAGCTGATGGTGCGCGCCACCGCGAGCACGCGTGGATCCCGGGCCGCCTCGTCGGTGAACTCCGCGAGGGAGGCGCGCCCCTTCACGAACATCACGGCGAGGAGATAGGGGAGGCTGAACTTGGCTGCGTACCCGTTGGCGGGACGATGCTTGTCGGCGAGAGGCTCCCAGAGGCGCGGCACCGGCCCCTCCGCGGTGCGACACGTCACGCCGGCGATGTCCTCGGGCCCGATCCCCTGCGCGTTGCGGAGCCTCAGTGCGCAGTCCATGTAGGGCTGGGCGATGGAGCCACAGGGATACGGCTTGAAGGTGAGCTCGCTCAGCTCCCATTTCTCTCCCAGGGTGGCGAGCAGGGCCTCGACGGCCGCCTCGGGGTAGACCCCGGCAAAGGCCTGATAGAAGCCGTGCGTCCCTTCGAAAACCGTCTCCGGCCCCGTGAAGCCGGCGCGGGCGAGGAGCGTCGCGGCCACGCCCGCGTGACCGGCCCATCCGGGATGCAGACGCTTCGTCCAGGATCCGTCGGCGAGGTACTCGATGATGCCTCCCGCCTGGCTGCCGCAGATACCGAAGGCGTGGACGAGCTGATCCTCGCTGAGACCGTAGAGCCGACCCGCCACCGCGGCGGCGGCGAAGCTCGCGGTGAGCGAGGTGGGATGATAGTGGCGCGCGTGGAAGCGGCCGGGCACGGCGAGGCCGATCCTGCACATGACTTCCACGCCCGCGATGGTTGCCTCGAGCGCGGCCTGTCCCGAGGCGCCCACCGCCTCCCCGACGGCAAGCGCGGTGGTGACGGCGAGGCAGCCCGTGTGCACGATGGCGTCCTCCCGCGTGTCGTCGAAGTCGAGGCCGTGAGCGAGCGTGCCGTTGGCCAGCACAGCGCTGGCCGCTCCCGCCCTGGACTTGGTGCCCATCAGTGTGCTCTCCGGCTGTCCACCGAGGCGCTCGGCCGCCTCCAGGACGGCGCGGCCGAACTCCTCCCGAGACGACGCGAGGCAGCTCCCTAGCGTGTCGAGCACCAGCAGGCTCGCTCGCTCGACCACCGGCGAAGGGATATCGGGAAGCGCCAGATCGAGCGCGAAGCGGGCATAGCGCCGGGCAACCGAGGGACACACGTGTGCTCTCCTGTCAGGATCGAGGCGCGGAACGCGTGAAAGCCGGGCAAGAATATCACGCGGTTCGATGGGAGTCGATGCGGAGAAAGTTGACCATCCGACATCGATCCGTCAGTCTCGCGGCAATGTCTTCCGGCGCCTGCGGCCAGGCCCAGACGCCTACCGGTAACGTCCGGGCATGCGGGCTCACCTACGAGCTGGTGTTGGAGTGGACCTACGCCATCGCGCTCGGGCGCCGTCTGACCATCCAGCCCGACGTGCAGTACGTTATTAATCCCAGCGGCGTGTCGAGTGTCGGCAATGCCGTCGTGCTCGGCATGCGGATCGCGATCGAGTTCTAAGGGGCGGGGCTACTGCTTCAGGGTGCCGTTGACGGTGTTCGAGCAGTGGGTGCGCCCCTGCGTCGCCTCGCCGACCGTGACCTCGTTGGTCGAGCAGAACTGGCTGGAGGGCTGGCCCACCGTGCCGCCCCCGGAGAAGGCTCCGCCGAGACCGGTGCTTCCCGACGACAGCGTGCTCCAGCCGAGGGAATTCTTCGTATCAAGGGATAGGGAGCTGCCGCCCGCCGCGGGAATATCGGTGCGCCGGTTCGAGCCCGATGTGTCCGGAACGGACAAGCCGCCAATCTGGGGCTTGTCGATCTGACGGTTCTGCGATGGGATGACAACGCCGTTGCCCTGCTGGGGCCTCGTGATCCCCCCGATGGTGACGTTGAAGTCACCCGGTCCGGCGGTCGCCGTCGAGACGGAGACGGCAATGAGGATCGACGCGATCAGGGCGTGCTTGATGGCTGTTTCCCCCCCAGTTTACGAATGCGACAGCCCGGGCGCACCTGTGCAGTGTCTGTGCCATTGCAGGCAGCGCTGTCTTGTTCGCCACATGGGGGACGCCTCCGGAGCGCTCCCCACTGGACTGTCCAGAGGTCCGACACCCGCGTCCCCTCCGACATGATTCAGCCCAGCCCTTGTCTCCCGCCAACCCTTTGACGTAGGCTGTCACGCAATGGCGAAGGCGTGGCGCGTGTACAGCGACCCGAGTGGCCAGTCGAAGATCGCCGAGCTGCGGCTCGACATGAAACCCTTCGTCGACACGGAGGGCGCCCACGGGCAAGGGACCGCAGTGCAGCGGGCCACGAGCATCGCCTTTCGTATCTCCCCTCCGGGTTACGTGCTCGACTGGCACTGCGCGCCCCGGCGTCAATACTCGATCTCTCTCTCCGGTCATGCGGAGATCGAAGTGGGCGACGGCACCGTAGCCCGGATCGGCCCGGGCGACATCGTCCTTGCCGAGGACCTCACGGGGCAGGGGCACATCACGCGCGTCGTGGGATCCGAGCCGCGCTTCTACGCCATCGTGCCGCTGTCCGAGGCGTAGCGGGTCTCGAGACCGTCCGCTCCGTGCCCCCCCTGATCAGCTTCGACATCGACGGCACGCTGGAAGTGGGCGACCCACCCGGACTGATCAGAGTGGAGATGCTGCGGCAGTGCAAGCAGCTCGGCTATCTCATCGGGAGCTGCTCGGACCGGCCCGTGTCGTATCAGCGGCAGCTCTGGAAGCGGCTCGAGATCGCGGCGGACTTCACCGTGCTCAAGCACCGCCTCGCCGACGTGAAGTCCGAGTTCCGCGCCGAGGCCTACTTCCACATCGGCGACACTGATCTGGATCACTTCTTCGCGGGTGAGGCGGGCTTCCACTTCTTCCGGGCCGACGCCGCGGTGCTCGAAGCCTGGGGGCCGGCGCTCTTCCTCGGCCCGCCGTGAGCGGCCGTCCCGTCTCGCTCCGCTCCGCTTCCGATCCCTCGCCCGCGAGCCCGGGGAGCCGCGCCACTTAAAGCCGTGAGCTCGGGACGGCTGCCGCAGCACACGAGCGGGGCTTGGCTCTTCCGGAGCGCGCGGCCGGTGGGGCATCAAGCCGCCCTGCGCGACGTGCTCGCCGGCTTCACCCTGGCCGCCATGAACATTCCGCAGTCGCTCGGCTACACGAAGATCGCGGGCACGCCGGTGGTGACGGGCCTCTACACGCTCCTCCTCCCCGTGGTCGCCTTCGCCGCCCTCGGCTCCTCGCGCTATCTCGTGGTCGCCGCGGACTCCGCCACCGCCGCCATCCTCGCTGGCGGCCTCGAGCCTCTCGCGCATGCGGCAAGCGCCCACTACATGAAGCTGGCCGGCATGGTCGCGCTGCTCGCCGCGGTGTTCCTTCTCCTCGCGCGGATCCTGAAGCTCGGCTTCATCGCGGACTTCCTCTCGCAGACCGTGCTAGTGGGATTCCTCACTGGCGTGGGCTTTCAGGTGGGCATCGCCGTTCTGGGCGAGATGCTCGGCATCGCCGTCGACGCGCGAAGCACGCTCTCGCAGCTCGCCGAGGTGTTGCGCAATCTCGCGAGCGCGCACGGTCTCACCATCGTCATCTCAGCAGCGGTGGTGACGGTGATCCTCCTCTCTCGCCGCCTGGCGCCGCGGCTTCCCGGCCCGCTCATTGCCGTGGTGGGAGCGGTGGCGGCCAGCACGGCCTTCGACTTCGCGGGGCAGGGAGTGACCGTGCTGGGGCCGGTGGAGGGCGGACTTCCGAGGCTCCACGTGCCCGAGGCGAGCTGGGACGAGCTCCTCTCGATCCTGCCCGTGGCCTTCTCGTGCTTCGTGATGATCGTGGCGCAGAGCGCGGCCACCGCGCGCGCCTACGCCCTCCGGCATCGCGATCAGTTCGACGAGAACACCGACCTGTCGGGACTGGCCGCCGCCAACCTGGCCGCCGCGGTGAGCGGCACCTTCGTGGTCAATGGCAGCCCGACCCAGACGGCGATGGTGGAGCGCTCGGGCGGGGGAAGCCAGCTCGCGCATCTCGTCACGGCGGGCACGGTCGCCCTCGTCCTCCTCTTCCTGACCGGCCCGCTCCAGTACCTGCCGCGCTGCGTGCTGGGAGCCATCGTGTTCACCATCGCCATCGGCCTGGTCGACCTGCGCGGACTCCTCGACATCCGGCGCGAGAGCCCTGCCGAGTTCGCCCTCGCCACGATCACCGCCGGCGTGGTGGTCGCGGTCGGCGTGGGCGCGGGTATCGTGCTGGCCATGGCGCTGTCGCTTCTCCATCACGTGCGCCACAGCTATCAGCCGCACACCGCGGTTCTCGTCGAGCAGGATGGGCATTGGCGGCCCATTCCCGCGGTGCCGGGGGCGCAGAGCGAGCCGGGCCTCGTCATCTTCCAGTTCGGCGCCGATCTCTTCTACGCCAACGCCTCTCACTTCGCGGCCGAGATCCGGGATTTGGTGGGGCATGCGCCGTCGCCTGTGCGATGGCTGGTGCTCGACGCGGGGGCCATCACCTCCCTCGACTATTCGGCGGCCCGCGTGGTCCGGCCGCTCGTCGAGGAGCTCACGGCGAGAGGCATCACGCTTCTCATCGCGCACGCGGACCCCGCGCTACGATCGGATCTCGCCCGGCACCATCTCTCGGACGTGATCCGCGACGAGCGGATCTTCGAGCGGCTGCACGACGCGATCGCCGTGGTGCGCGGCGCGCCGCCTCGTTGACCGTCTCTGGGCGATCTGGCAGGATCAGCGCCGTGTCTCCGGCCCCGTCGCTCTCAACCAAGGAGGCGTGATCGCCATGTCAGGCACGGTGGGATTCATCGGTCTCGGCGCCATGGGCGGACCCATGGCCGCCAATCTCGTCAAGCACGGCTTCTCGCTGGTGGGGCACGACATCGATCCCGGCAAGACGGCTTCGTGGCGCGCCCGCGGCGCTACCATGGTGGAGTCCGCCGAGCGCGTGGCCGCCACCGTCGATCGCACCATCTGCATGGTGGAGACGACGGCCCAGGCGGAGGCGGTTATCGCGGGCGAGCGCGGCATCGCCAAGAGCGCGCGGCGCGGCCACATCGTAGCCTGCATGAGCACCATCGATCCCTTCGTGGCGCGTCGCCTCGCCGGGGAGCTCGCCGCCCACGGCATTGCCATGCTCGACGCGCCGGTGAGCGGCGGCACCGAGCGGGCAGCCTCGGGAGAGCTGTCCATCATCGTGGGCGGGGCGCCCGAGACGGTGGCCGCCTGCAAGGATCTCTTCGAGGCCATGGGCAAGAACGTTTTCCACGTAGGCGCCCTCGGCCAGGGCCTGGCCATGAAGCTCGTGAACAACATGCTCGTGCAAGTCAACACGGTGGCGGTGGCGGAAGCGCTCGTCCTAGGGGTCAAGGCCGGCCTCGATCCCCAGACCATCTACGATGTGGTGCGGGTGAGCACGGGCACGAGCTTCGCCTTCGAATCGCGGGCGCCCAAGATGCTCGCGCGAGACTTCGCCCCGGGGGGCACCATCGACATCTCCTTCAAGGACCAGGAGCTGGAGACGGCCTTTGCCAAGCAGCTCGGGGTGCCCGTGCTCCTGGCCAACATGACCCAGCAGGTGTACCAGATGGCGCGGGCCGCGGGGTTCAACAAGGAGGACGGCTCCGCGCTGATCAAGGTGTTCGAGCGGCTGGCCGGGGTGCGCGTGAGCGGGGGAGCCTGAGTCCATGGCGACCTACGTGCTCGTGCATGGGGCGTATCAGGGCGGCTGGATCTGGAAGCCGGTCGCCCAGCGGCTGCGCGCGGCCGGCCACGAGGTGTATGCGCCCACCCTGGAGGGATGCGGCGAGCGGCACGACCAGATCCGTCCGGGAATCACCGTGGGCACGCACGCCCACGAAGTGGCGCGGCTCCTCTTCTACGAAGATCTCGAGCACGTGGTGCTGGTGGGCACGAGTTCGGGCGGGATGGTCATCTGCCAGGTGGCGGAGCTCGCGGAGGACCGCATCGATCGCCTCGTCTTCGTGGACGCCCTCGCCCTCCTGCCCATGGAGCGCGTCGCCGACATCGTGAGCCGCCCCGCGGCCAACGAGGTGACCGAGCTGACCACCGCCCCTACCCGCAAGGACGCGGAGGGGCGCATGTTCGCCGATCTCGAGCCAGGCATGCGCGCGTGGGCACTCGCCCGCTATACCCCGCATCCCGTCGCCGCTCTCGAGGCGCCGATGGGGCCCACGAATTTCTGGGGCCACCGCTGGAAGGCAGCGGTGATCCGCTGCCGCCAAGCCCGCAATCCTCCCGAGTCGCACCAACGGCGTACCGCGGAGCGCCTCAAGGCCTCCTACACGGAGATGGACACCGGGCACTATCCGATGCTGAGCCAGCCCGCGGAGCTGACGCGGCTGCTCCTCTCGGTGTAGCGGCTCAGCGGCAGACGCTGTAGGTCATCTTGCCGAGGGTGAGCCGCGTATTGCGACCTTCTCCCGCGAAGCTCATGGGCAGCCGCGACTCGCCGCCGTTCGGCTCGTGGATGATCAGGAGCCCGGGGTTGACCTCCCAGCGCCCCGAGTAGTTGTGGCCCACGTTCGAGCCGTTGGCGAGATCGGTGTCCTTGCGGAGGAGGAGCACGCCGTTCGGCTGGAAGCGGAGCCGGATGGTCTGGAGGCTAATCCCCGTGCTGCTCTCGTGGCACCACGCGGTGGACACGAGGGCGGCGGCCGCGTCCCCTGGCTGCGCGCCGGCCGGCGTGGACACAAGAGCCAGGCCCAGGAATGCCGTGAGCTGCGCTAGTC
>DATGCY010000128.1:0-11276 GCA_035311385.1 Candidatus Methylomirabilota bacterium | reverse complement strand
CTCTTTACGTCGGATCCGCAGGCGCAGGCCGTGGGCATCACGTATCTCTTAACGGTAGGTCCGTTCTACGGATTCTTCGGTCTCGGGCTCGCGCTGTACTTCGCCTCGCAGGGTGCGGGCCGCCTCGGCTGGCCGCTCGCCGCGGGATTTTTGCGCCTGCTCGTGGCCGCGGCGGGAGGCTGGATCGCGGGCTACTGGCTCGGCTGGGGGCTGTGGGGCATCTTCGCCGCCATGGCCGCCGCCCTGATCGTGTTTGGGCTGACCATAGCCGCGGCCGTCAGGGCCGGCGCGTGGCGATAGGAGGAACGCGGTGACGAAGATGCTGTGGCCGCGTAAGATCACGGCCACCGACCAGCTCGTAAAGAGCGGCCGCACGGTGGGCCTCGTCGACTGCGCTGTATACGACGAGAAGCAGTCGCTGGTGGCGCGGGTCTCCAGTACGTGCATGACCCTTGGAGGGGAAGAGGGGCGGGGTCGCTAGCACCGTCGTAACGTCTATGACACAATCGGCCACATGCGCCGAGCCCGCGCCGTCCTCGGCACCGCCTGCGGCACGCATTTCGTACACGATGGCTTCGCCGACATCCTGTACGTCCTCTTTCCCGTGTGGGCCCGCGAGTTCGGCCTCTCCTTCGCTCAGGTCGGTCTCCTCCGCACGGTGTACAGCGGCGCCATGGCCGCCTTCCAGATCCCCGCGGGACTGCTCGCCGAACGCTGGGGCGAGGCACGCCTCCTCGCCGCGGGCACGGCGGCCACCGCGCTTGGCTTCATCGCCGCCGGCTTCACGGGAGGCTACCTGGCGCTCCTCGGTTGCCTCCTCGTGGCCGGGCTCGGCTCGGGCGTGCAGCATCCGCTATCCTCTACATTGGTGTCGAACGTCTACGACGCCGGAGGACGACGCACGGCCCTCGGCACCTACAACTTCTCCGGCGATCTCGGCAAGGTCGCGGTCCCCGCGGCGGTGGCCTTCGCCGTGCCGTGGCTCGGGTGGCGCGGCGCCGTCGGAAGTTACGCAGTTGTCGGACTCGTGGCGGCGGCGGTCGTGCTCCTCGCTCTCGCCAATCTCCGGATCGGCCACGCGCCGGTCCCGTTGGACAAGGCCGACCGCGTCTCGGGCTCGGAGTGGGGCATCCGCGATGTGCGCGGCTTCCAGGCCTTGTCCCTCATCCAAGTGATCGACTCGTCGACGCGAACGGGTTTCCTGACCTTCCTCCCTTTCCTGCTCATCGCCAAGGGGTCGACGGTGCGGGCGGTCGGCTTCGCGCTGATGCTCGTCTTCGCGGGGGGCGCGGCGGGCAAGTTCGCCTGCGGGGTGCTGGCAGAGCGCCTCGGTGTGATCCGCACCGTGATCGTCACGGAAACGGCCACAGGCGCGGGGATTCTTCTGCTGCTGGCGCTCCCCCTCGTGCCCGCCCTCGCCCTGCTCCCCGCGCTGGGGATCGCGCTGAACGGCACGTCGTCCGTGCTCTACGGCACCGTCGCCGACCTCGTCGAGAGCGACCGGAGGGCGCGAAGCTACGCCGTCTTCTACACCCTGGGCATCGGCGCCTCCGCGCTGTCGCCGTCGGTCTACGGCGTGGTGAGCGACTGGGGTGGCGTCCCTCTTGCCCTGACCATCGTGGGCACGATGGTCTTCGTCACTGTTCCTCTGACCCTGGCGCTTCGCCGTCCCCTGGCCGCCGCGGCGGTCTGAAGGCGGCCTTTCCACGCTCTGCCGGCTCACGTGCCGGCGAAGATGCGCTTCTTGATCACCGCGGGCACGCCCCGTGTACGGCTCAGTGGCCGGGCCTAGCGGGCTAGGCTCGGTACGGTCACGCGCTCGCTCACCGGTGTTCGCGCGGTGCCCGCGAGCCAGGTAAAGGAAAGCCGGCCGTCGGTCTCGAAACGGATCTGCGTGATCGCTTCCGCCACGCTGAGTCCAGGCGCCCAGTCACGTTCGATGCGAAGCACCTCGCGTCCCGAAAAGATCTGCCGGATGGCCAACGCGCGACCTTCCCCCTGCGCCATGAGGAGACGACGGTAATCCGCCTGGAGAACGTCCCGCCGCGGCGCGGAGAGCTGGCGCCGCCTCGCTTCGAAGAAGTAGCTCCACGTGCACGTCCGCCCGCAGCCGATCCGCGCTTCCGCAAAGGTGGCGCTGAGCCAGATGACGTTGGGGCGCGGCATGGTCGTCATGCCGGGAGGCGGAGTGAACCACGTCGCCTGCTCGGGCTCGCCGTAGTAGTAGCCGATGCGGCAGTCGCCATCGTTCCGGCAGTCGGCCACGATGCCGGTGCTCGGCATGAGGGAGCGATAGAGACAGTGAGAAGGCCCCGAACCGCCCGGTCCGGCGCACTCGGCGCCGACCGCGGCCTCCGCCGCGATAGGGAAGAAGGCCAGGAGGAGGAGGGCGCCGAAGACGAGGCGCCGGCGCGACGGCAACCCCGTTCGCTCGGCTCAGGCCGCCTGGGTGAGCGTCTCGGACATGCGGTTGAAGAACTGATCGAGCATCATCTTGCTCACGCCGCCGAGCATTCGTTGGCCCACGCTGGCGATGAGGCCGCCCACCTGCACGTCCGCGCTGTAGCTGACGCGCGTGCCGCCCTCGATGTCCGAAAGCTCCATGGCCGCCTCACCACGGACGAAGCCGGGACCGCCGCTCCCCTCCAGGGCCATTTTGTAGCGGTTGGGCGGCTCCAGATCGAAGAGTCGGACCTTCCCATCAAAAGAACCCTTGATGGCAGCCACGCCGACCTTCACCTTCGCCTTGTATTCGCCGGGGCCGATCTCGTCCAATCCCTCGCAGCCCGGAAGTGTGCGGGCGAGAATGGCCGGGTCGAGAAACGCCTTCCACACCCGCTCGCGCGGTGCCGGTATGTCGTGCGAGCCTTCGATCTTCATCGCTCGAGCCTCCCTACCGCCGCCGCCATGCGGCTCATGCCTTCCTTGATGGTCTCGAGCCCGGTAGCGTAGGACAGGCGGATGTGGGCATCCGAGCCGAAGTCGATGCCGGCTACGGTGGCGATGCGCGCCTCGTCGAGCAGGAAGGCGCACACGTCGCTCGAGCCTTTGAGGATACCGCCCTTCCAGCGCTTGCCGAAGAGCGCAGAGACGTTCGGGAACACGTAGAAGGCGCCCTTGGGCATCACGCTGGTGACACCGGGGATGGCGTTGAGGGCGCCTACGATGAACCGCCGCCGTCGATCGAACTCGCCCACCATCTTGGCGATCTCATCCTGCGGCCCGGCGAGCGCCTCGATCCCCGCCCACTGCGCGATGGAGGTGGGATTCGAGGTGACCTGGCTCTGTACGTCGGTCATGGCCTTGATGATGGGCTTGGGTCCCGCGGCGTAACCGAGGCGCCAGCCCGTCATGGCGTAGGCCTTGGAGCAGGTGTTGACCACGAGGGTGCGCGCCTTGATCTCCGGAGAGAGCGAGGCAATGGACACGTGGCGCCCCTCGTAGGTGAGGGCCTCGTAGCACTCGTCGGAGACGATCCAGAAGCCACGCTCCACTGCGAGCTCCCCGACGTCCTTCAAGGCAGCCGCGGAGAATACGGCGCCCGTGGGATTACCCGGGCTGTTAAGCACGACGATCTTCGTCCGCGGCGTCACCGCGCGGCGCACGGCGGCGGGATCGAGATCGAAGCCCGTGGACTCCGAGGTGGCCACGGAAACCGCCACGCCGCCTAGGAGCTGCACCTGCTCGGGATACGACACCCAGAACGGGCTGGGAATCACCACCTCGTCGCCCGGATTCACCAGCGACATGACGATGTTGTAGAGGGTGTGTTTGGCGCCGCAGGACACGGTGACCTCGTCGGAAGTGTACTCAAGCCCGAGATCGCGCTTGAGCTTGTGGCACACGGCCGCGCGCAGCTCGGGAATGCCCCCCACCTCCGTATATTTGGTCTGGCCGGCTTCCATGGCCTGGATGGCTGCGTTCTTGATGTGGCGCGGAGTATCGAAATCAGGCTCCCCCGCTCCGAAGGAGATGACGTCGATCCCCTGCGCGCGCATAGCCTTGGCTTTGGCCTGCATGGCGAGCGTGGGAGACGGCTGGAGGGTCTTGAGGCGATCAGCCAGCATGCCGAGACCTACTTTCTGGAGAATTTGTCGTTCAGGCGCTCCTCGACCACGGGCGGCACCATGCCCGTCACGGCGGCCCCGAGCGACGCCACCTCCTTGATCAATCGCGAGGAGATGTACGTGTAGCGCTCGTGGGGCATCAGGAACACCGTCTCCACCGTGTGGCGGAGCTTCCGGTTCATGAGGGCCATCTGGAACTCGTACTCGAAGTCCGACACCGCGCGGATCCCGCGGATGATGCAGTCGGCTTGCTCGCGGTGGACGAGATCGATGAGGAGGCCGTCGAAGGAGGTGATGCGGATCCGCCCCATCCCCGCCGTCGCTTCGTCGATCATCTCCAGCCGCTCCTTTACGTCGAAGAGCGGCTGCTTGGACGGATTGGCCACCACGGCCACGATGAGCTCGTCGAAGATGCGCGTGCTGCGCTCGATGAGGTCGAGGTGACCATTGTGCATGGGATCGAACATGCCCGGATACACAGCCCGCTTGCCCACGGTTCCCCCTGCGTGCTCGTCGTGAGGAGGTCGAAAAAAAGCAGGCTCACTCTACGCGCCGCGGCGAAAGAAAGTCAAGGTGGTCTCCCCAAAGCGGCGGTCCTTCCAGTGCTCGAGACGGCCGGGCGCGGCGGGCAACGGCGCCTTCGTGGCGTGCTGCGCGACCACCACGGCTCCGGGAAGGAGGCAGTGGCCCTGCGCCACCCTGGTCAACGCGGCGGCGCCGTCGGGCGAATCGTAGGGCGGGTCGAGAAAGACCACTCCGAAGGTCCGTTCCTCACGTTCCAAGAGGGCCAGGGCGCGCGTGACGTCCTGTCGGAGCACGCGGGCCCGCTCGCCGAGTCCGAGCCGCGCGACGTTCTCGTCGAGGGCGATCGCCGCGAGTCGATCGCGCTCCACGAACACCGCCGAGGGGGCTCCGCGCGAGAGCGCCTCGATGCCGACCCCGCCCGCGCCCGCGAAGAGATCGAGGAACGGTCCTTCCAGATAGGGCATGAGGGTATCGAGGCAAGCGATCCGCACCTGGTCCGCCGTGGGGCGGGTGGTGCGTCCCTTGGGTGTGACGAGGTGCTGCCCCTTGAGCGCTCCCGCGAGCACACGCATCAGCCGACGCCGGCCAGGTCGATCTTGCCGCGCCAGCGGGTGAGAAGCGCGGCGCGCAGGGCGC
Source organism: Candidatus Methylomirabilota bacterium (assembly GCA_035311385.1). Taxonomy (GTDB): domain Bacteria; phylum Methylomirabilota; class Methylomirabilia; order Rokubacteriales; family CSP1-6; genus AR37. The sequence goes on along the minus strand of DATGCY010000128.1, from coordinate 6,048 downwards.
GATGCTCCAGGGCGAGGAGCTTGGGATCGGCCTGGACGAGGGCGAAGGCCTCGCGTCGCGCCTCCTCCAGCATGGCGCCGTCGCGCAGGAGATCCGCCACTCGGAACTCTGGAAGCCCTGACTGCCGCGTGCCGAAGAAGTCTCCGGGCCCCCGGAGCTCGAGATCGGCCTCGGCGATCCGGAAGCCGTCGTTGGTAGAGGTCATGGCGTCGATGCGCCGGCGGGCCTCCTCGGAGGCGGCGGCCGTGAGCAGGATACAGTAGCTCTTCCACGGACCGCGGCCCACCCGGCCACGCAACTGGTGGAGCTGGGAGAGGCCGAAGCGCTCAGCGTGCTCGATGAGCATGACGGAGGCGTTGGGCACGTCGATGCCGACCTCGATGACGGTGGTGGAGACGAGCAGATGAAGGGCACCATCCGTGAACTCGCGCATGACGCGCTCCTTCTCAGCGAAGCCCAGGCGGCCGTGCAGAAGGCCCACCCGTCGCTCGGAGAACACGTCGCGTTGGAGGCGCTCCGCCATCTCAGTGGCCGCCCGAAGGTCGGAGACCTCGGATTCCTCCACGAGAGGACAGACGACGTACACCTGCCGCCCCTCGGAGATCTGCGCGCGCAGGAAGTCGTAGATCTGCCGCCGCTTGCCCTCGCCTCGCGCCACCGTGACCACGGGCCGTCGGCCGGGGGGGAGCTCGTCGAGCACGGACACATCGAGGTCCCCGTAAAGGGTGAGGGCGAGGGTGCGAGGAATGGGCGTGGCCGTCATCACGAACACGTCCGGGCTGTCGCCCTTGCCGCGCAGCGCGGCGCGATGAGCAACCCCGAAGCGGTGCTGCTCGTCGACGACGGCTAGGCCGAGGCGCTTGAATCGCACTCCGCCCTGCACGAGGGCGTGGGTGCCGATGACACAGCCTGCTTCTCCACTCTCCACGGCCGTCATGCCGCCTTCTCTCGCCTTCCCCTTGACGGCACTCGTGAGGAGGGCAACGCGCACGCCCAGCGGCTCGAGGAGGCGGCCGAGGGTGAGAGCGTGCTGCTCGGCGAGGATCTCGGTAGGAGCCATCAGCGCCGCTTGGTAGCCCGCCTCGATGGCCGTCAGCACGGCGAGAGCCGCCACCACCGTCTTGCCCGAACCGACGTCGCCCTGCAGGAGCCGGCTCATGGGGTAGGGCGCGGCCATGTCGGTGCGGATCTCTCCCCACACACGCTCCTGGGCCGCGGTGAGGCGGTACGGGAGCGAGGAGCGGAGACGGCGCACCAGCGCGCCCGCGGGATTCATGGCGAGGCCGCGGCGCCGTCCTTCTCGCTGACGGCGGATAGCGAGCCCGATCTCGAGGAGAAAGAAGTCGTCGAAGACCATGCGGCGCCGCGCCGCCGCCAACTCCGCCTCGGTCTCCGGGAAATGCGCGGCGGCGACCGCGTGGGAGAGCGGGACGAGCTCGCGGGCTGCGCGGATGCGCGCGGGCAGCGGATCCTCGAGACGATCCGCCCAGCCATCGACGAGCCGCTTCATGAGCCGGCGGAGCGGCCGCTGCCCCAGCCCCTCGGTGAGCGGATAGACGGGCACCAGCCTTCCTGCGTGCAACGGCTCGTCCTCGCCGTCCTCCACCACCTCGTAGTCCTTCACCAGCATCTGGAGGGGCCCGCGCCCGTAAGGCTGCACCTTGCCATGGACGATCAGGCGCTGGCCACGCTTGAAGACGCGGGCGAGATAGGCCTGGTTGAACCAGGCGCAGTTGAGAAAGCCGCTGGCATCACGGATCGTCACCATGAGGGGCATGCGGCTGCGTCCTCGGGGTGGTGGGCTGATGCCCGCGATGGTGCCCGCGCCGGTGCGTCCCTCTCCCACGCTGATCCGTCCGAGAGGCAGGATCTGGCTTCGGTCCTCGTGCCGAGTCGGGAGATGACGGACGAGCGCGTCCTCGATGGAGACAAGGCCGAGCTTGGCGAGGAGCTTGGCCCGCTGGGGCCCGACGTTGGGGAGATCGGCCAGGGACGTCTCAGGCGCGGCCGACGACGCGACCGGCGCGGTAGTACGCCCGGTCTTGCCTCGCGCGGGACTCAACTCGTTGCTCCGCTCACACGATCATGCTATAAAAGGGCCTCGCGTCCGGCAAACCGACACAGATCTCCCGAAGGAGTCCAGCATGGCTCAGCGTTGCGATGTGTGCGGGAAAGGCCCGTCCGTCGGCCACAAGATCAGCCACGCCCACAACGTCACTAAGCGGCGGTGGATGGCCAACCTCGTCTCGCTGCGCGGCAAGGTCGGGTCGGGAGGCCTCGTCCAGCGTCTTCGCGTCTGCACGCGCTGCCTCAAGGCGGGCAAGGTGACCAAGGTCCTCTAGTCTCTCGTCCCAAGAACACAGCGGGGGGTGTCGCCACCCCCCGCTAGGTCCTGCTGCAGTGTGATGTTCGCCGGTCGAAGGCCGCCACCTCCCACCGGCCAGACACACTACTTCTTCTTCTTCTTGGCCGCCTTCTTCTTCTTCGCCATTAGGAAGTCACCCCCTTTCCTCTGCAATCGTACGGCTCGACGGCGCTAGCGCCGCTTCGTGGCCTTCTTCCGCTTCGCGCTCTTCTTTGCCGCCTTCTTCTTCGCCATTGTCGACTCACCTCCTCCGGGTGCGGCGTGAGTACGCCTAGAACCCCATGGCCTCACGGCGGATGTGCGCCGCCTGCTCGCGGCCTCGCCGCTCGTAGTGGTAAAGATCCACGTAGAGCTGGGGCAAGGAGACCACGGGAATGCCGCTCTTGATGATGGGCGCGTGAAAGACCCCAGGATCGTACGGAGTCATGAGGTAGACGTTGCCCTCGTCTTCGCCGGGGCGAAGCCCCAGGGCGCGGGCGATAGGTTCGGGATCGCCCTCCACGTAGCAGTGGATGGCGGGGAAGCGCACGTTGGGGGCGACGAGGGCGGCTCCCGCGTGCAACGTGAAGGCGAGGCGCCTGCCCGCGTCCTGCCCCGCCCGCGCCAGTTCGCCCACCAGCTTCCGCGTGATGCGCTCCGGCGAGAAATAGGTCGCGATGCCGTTCAGACGATAGGTGTAGGCATCGACCCATGCGTCGAGGAGGTCGGCCGGCTTCGAGAGGACGATCCGCTGTTGCTCGCCGCGCTCCACCCACGCGAGATCGCCCAGGCGCTTGAGCACGTTGTGCGCGTGCCCAAGGCTGACCTGGGACGCCCGGGCCAGCTCGTCGAGGCGCCAGAGGTGACTGGGCTCCACGAGAAGCGCGCGCACGACGCGCGTCGCCCGGGGAGCGAAGAGCGCCTTGAGGGGGCGCGTCGACGGGCGGAGATTGGGCTTGCCTTCCTTTTCGATGAGGACGTTGTCGAAATTGAGGAAGCAGTTGCCCGAAAGATCGAGATAGCCGAGACCGTTCCGCTTCAGGAGCGCCGCGCCCTGAGAGCTGATGTATTGCGCGACCGCCACCGGGTAGACGCCGTCCATCTCGGCGCGCAACTCGCCCAGGCGGGTAATGGCTGCCCGGATCTGACGGGGCTGCCCCACGGAAGTGATTTCGAGGAGCAACGTATGGTCCTGTCCGGCGAGCTTGAATTTCACCAGCAGATCGGCCTGTTGCCCTCGAACCTTCGGGCCAGCCGACTCTTCCCAGGACACGGCCTTGGGGAACAGCTCCCGAAGCCGCTGGGCCGCCGATCGCCTGATTCCCTGCGTGTTCTCCATCGTTTCACTTGTTCCATATGTTTCAGCGTACGCTGAAAACATACGAACAATTGAAACTGCTGTCAAGGGAAAAGGTTAGACGACACGGCTAGAACAGCGGAGAGGGTCTTCTCTTACCACGCGTTGCGCTTATTCGCCCTGCTCTATACCTTCCATGGTGTCGTCATCGAGGCCGAAATAGTGCCCGATTTCGTGGATCACGGTGTCCCGTACGAGCTCGGCCATCTCGTCGACATCGACGCAGTCTTCCTCGATGGGGCCCTGATAAATGTGAATCGTATCGGGGAGCACGTTGCCATACGAGGAATCGCGCCGGGTGATGTCGGTGCCGCGGTAGAGACCATAGATCGTGTCGGGCGGCTCGATGCCGAGCTCGTCGAGTGTCTCGTCGTCAGCCCAGTCCTCCACCACCACCGCGACGTTTCTGATCTTCTCCTTGAACTGGCGGGGCAGGCTGCCCAGGGCCCGCTCGACGAGGCTCTCGAACTCCGCGTGCGTCACAAGCCCCGGACTCGCTCCACGTTGATGACATCCTTCACCTCGCGGATGGCCTGCATGATGCTTTGGAGCTGGTGGAGATTCTCTACCTCGATGACGAAGTGGTTGATGCCCTTCCGGTCGTCGGTGACGGTGATCTCGGCCTTGGTGATGTTCCCCTGCCGCGACGAGATGGCCGCAGTGATCTCGGCGAGAAGGCCGGGACGATCCTTGCCGATGTACACGGCGATCTTGACGGGACGCTTGGCGGGCTCCGCGCTCTCGCCGTCCCACTCCACGGTGAGCAGGCGTTCCTTGTCCAGCACGTTCTTCACTACGGTGAGGCAATCACGCGCGTGCACGGTGAGCCCGCGCCCCCGCGTGATGAACCCGACAATGCCGTCCCCCGGCACCGGCGAGCAGCACTTGCCAAAACGCACCATCAGATCGTCCACCCCGCGGATGCGCACGGCACCTTCGTTCTTCTTGGCCGTCTTCTGCGGCTTGGTCTCGGGCACCTGGTCATGCTCCCGCACCACGGCGGGGGCGAGCTTGCCCAACACCTGATGGACGGACGCCTTGCCGTAGCCCATCGAGGCGAGCAGATCGTCGGCGGAGGCATAGCCCATCTCGGCGAGGAGCTTCTTGAGCTCATCGGAGCCGAGGAGAGTCGCCGGGACCAGGCGGTACTTCTTCGCCTCGCGGTCGAAGAGCTCACGGCCGAGTTCGAGGGAGCGCGCGCGCTCCTCGACCTTGAGCCACTGGTTGATCTTGGCCCGGGAGCGGCTCGACTTGACGATCTTGAGCCAGTCGCGGCTCGGATGCTGCGTAGGCGAGCTGACGATCTCCACGATGTCGCCCTGGCGCAGGGTGTAGCGGAGGGGGACGAGCTTGCCGTTGACCTTGGCCCCCACGCAATGGTGGCCCACGTCGGTGTGGACGGCGTAGGCGAAATCGATGGGGGTGGACCCTTCGGGCAGCGCCTTGACGTCGCCGCGCGGCGTGAAGACGTAGACCTCGTCGGGGAAGAGGTCGAGGCGGACGGTATCCAGGAACTCCTTCGGGTCCTTCATCTCCTTCTGGGACTCCATGAGCTGCCGGAGCCAGGTGAAGGCCTCGTCGAAGCGGTCGCGGTCGCTCTTTTTCTCCTTGTAGAGCCAGTGGGCGGCGATGCCCTCCTCGGCCACCCGGTGCATCTCCCAGGTGCGGATCTGGATCTCCACGGGATCGCCCTTGGGCCCGATGACCGTGGTGTGGAGCGACTGGTACATATTGACCTTCGGCATGGCGATGAAATCCTTGAACCGACCCGGCACAGGCTTCCACAAGGAGTGGATGACGCCGAGGGCACCGTAGCAATCGCGCACCGTCTTGGTCAGCACCCGCACCGCGGTCAGGTCGTAGATCTCATCGAACTCCCGCCCCCCCTCGTGCATCTTCTTCCAGATCGAATAGAAGTGTTTGGGCCGCCCGGCAATCTTGGACTCGATGCCCACCTCGCCGAGCTTCTCCTGGAGGAGGGCGATGAGGGCGTTGATCTCGTTCTCACGCTCCAAGCGCCGTTTGGCCACCCGGCGCATCAGGTCCTGGTAATCCTCGGGGGCGAGGACGCGGAGGGCGAGGTCCTCCAGCTCCGCCTTGACCTTGGCCATGCCGAGGCGATGCGCGAGCGGGGCGTAGATATCCAGGGTCTCCTGGGCGATCTTTCTCGCCTTCTCGGGAGCGAGGTAGTCCAGGGTGCGCATGTTGTGGAGGCGATCGGCGAGCTTGATCATGAGCACGCGCAGGTCGTGCGCCATGGCCACGACCATCTTCCGGAAGTTCTCCGCCTGCCGCTCCTCGCGGGAGGAGAAGGCCAGCTTGCCGATCTTGGTCACCCCGTCCACCA
>DATGCY010000127.1:0-3181 GCA_035311385.1 Candidatus Methylomirabilota bacterium | reverse complement strand
GCCCGTGATCCTGACGCGGGCGGAGCTGGCGCCGGACTCCTCCCTCTCGGCGGCCTCGTGAGCCGCCCCCTTCGGATCGCCCAGATCGCGCCGCTCTACGAGCGGGTGCCCCCGGCGCTCTACGGGGGCACGGAGCGTATCGTGAGCTATCTTACCGAGGAGTTGGTAGCCCGAGGGCACCACGTCACCCTCTTCGCGAGCGGTGACTCGCGGACCAAAGCGAAGCTCGTGGCGCCCACCGCCCGCGCCCTACGGCTCGACGGTCAGCCGCGGGATTACCTCGCGTTCCACATCCTCGAGCTGGCGCGGGTGTTCGAGCACCCGCGTGACTTCGACATCATCCACTGCCACGTGGGCCATCTCGCCTTTCCCTTCGCTCGGCTCGCCGGCGCGTCGACGATCCACACGCTCCACGGGCGACTCGACCTGCCCGACACCTTTCCTGTCTTCAAGCATTTCCGAGATCAGCCCCTCGTGTCCATCAGCCATGCTCAACGCCATCCCTTCAAGGGGCTGGGCGTAAACTGGGCGGGCACGGTCTATCATGGCCTTCCGCTCGACCAGTACCCGTACTCACCGCGCGGAGGCGAGTATCTCGCCTTTCTCGGACGCATCTCTCCCGAGAAGCGTCCCGATCTGGCCATCGCGCTCGCCAAGCGCCTCGGCGTCCCGCTCAAGATGGCGGCCAAGGTCGACCCTGTGGATCGCGTGTATTTCCAGCGAGAAATCGAGCCGCTGCTCGATCATCCGCTCGTGGAGTACATCGGGGAGATCAACGACCACGACAAGCCAGGGTTCCTGGGGGGAGCCCGCGCCCTCGTCTTCCCCATCGACTGGCCGGAACCCTTCGGTCTCGTGCTCATCGAGGCTCTGGCCTGCGGCACCCCCGTCATCGCGCGCCGCCGCGGCTCCGTGCCCGAGCTGGTCCTCCACGGCCGCACGGGTTTCATTGTGGATACGCTGGAAGACATGGAGCAGGCGGTGAGGTCGCTCGATCGCATCGAGCGCGCGGAGTGCCGGCGTGACGTGGAGACCCGCTTCTGCGTGGAGCGCATGGTCGACGGCTATGAGGCGATCTATCGGAGCCTCGCCAGCCAGGCCCGCTCCGCATGAGCGATCCGCACCCCGGAAACTCCATCTCCAACGGTGACCACTACTACATCCTCGCGTCTACCTTCACGGCAGACCTTCCCAAGCTCGTGCTCCAGCACGACGATGCCTTTTTTGTGGCCGATCGGCGCGGGGACTTCCCCGCGGTGCCGCAGAGCGAGTTCGGCTTCTACGTGCGCGATACGCGCTTTCTCAACCGCCTCGACCTGCGCGTGCACGATCAGCGGCCGCTCCTCCTGAACGCCGCCGTCTCCGACGACAATCTGCAGCTCGCCATCGATCTCACCAATGCCGATCTCCACGACGGTGACACCGTCCTCGTCGCGGGGCGCATGCTGCACCTCGCTCGGCGCCTCACCCTGTATGGCGGCGAGCTCTGCCAGACCCTGCGCATCGAGAACTTCGCAGCGGGGGCGGTGCGGGTGCGAGTCGACTGGCACTTCGGGGCCGACTTCGCCGACGTCTTCGAGGTGCGGGGGCTCCGCCGGGAGCGCCGCGGCACTCTGCTGCCTCCCGTGAGCGAGGCATCGACCGTCCGCCTCGCCTACAAGGGGCTCGACGGTGCGGTGCGCGCGACCCTGCTGACCTTCGAGCCCGCCCCCAAGGAACTAACCGCCACGGAAGCCGTCTACCAGCTCGTGATCCCCGCGGGCGGGCGAGTCGAATTGTCCATAGGCGTGACCACCTCGGAGCATGCTTCGGATCCAGGGGAGCCGCTCAGCCTGCCCGAAATCGTCCGCCGGCGGCAAGAGGAGCAGAAACGCCGCTCCGGGGACGCCGCACGTATCGCCACCGCCCACGAAGGGCTGAGCGGGTGGCTGCGCCGCTCGCGCGGAGACCTGCACATGATGGTGACGAAGACCTCCGCCGGCCTCATGCCCTATGCGGGCATTCCCTGGTACGTCGCTCCGTTCGGACGCGACAGCCTGATCACGGCCTTCCAGCTTCTGCCTTTCGAGCCGCAGGTCGCCAGGGGCACGCTCAGGTTCCTCGCCCAATACCAGGGCACGCGCGATGATCCCTTCACGGACCAGGAGCCCGGCCGCATTCTTCACGAGCTCCGGCGCGGTGAGATGGCAGCCTGCCGCGAGATTCCCTTCATCCCGTACTACGGCTCCGTGGACGCCCCCCCGCTCTTCGCGATGCTCCTCGCCGAGTACCTCCGGTGGACGGGAGACCGCGCCCTCGTCGGGGAGCTCTGGCCGAACCTGGAGCGCGCTCTCGGATGGATGCTCGGCTCCCGTTCGAAGGATGACTATTTGACCTACACGCGGCGCTCGCCGGTGGGGCTCGACAATCAGGGCTGGAAGGACTCCCACGACGCGATCATGCATGCCTCAGGCGCGCTCGCCGAGCCGCCGATCGCTCTCGCCGAGGTGCAGGGTTATAAGTTCGCCGCGCTCCTTGGAGCGGCCGAGGTGGCCGAAGTCCTCGGATGGACCGAGGCCGCGAAGCTCCGCGACATCGCCCAGCGCCTGCGCAGCCGCTTCGACGCGGACTTCTGGCTCGACGGCGAGCGGTTCTTCGCCCTCGCCCTGGACGGCGAGGCCGCTCCCTGTCGCGTCATCTCCTCGAACCCCGCGCATTGCCTGTGGACGGGCATTGCGCTCGAGAAGCGCGCGGCGGCGGTGTCCGATCGCCTGCTCGAGGAGGACATGTTCTCCGGCTGGGGGCTTCGCACGCTGTCCGCGCGTGAACGGCGATACAACCCGATGAGCTATCACAACGGATCGGTCTGGCCGCACGACACGGCCATCGCCGCCGCCGGTCTCCGGCGTTATGGAAGGACCGAGGCCTTCCTCGCCCTGGCCACGGCGCTCTTCGAGACAGCGCTGGAGTGGGAAGGGGCGCGTATGCCCGAGCTCTTCTGCGGCTTCGCGCGGGCCCCGGGCCTCGGTCCCACCCGCTACCCGGTTGCCTGCTCGCCCCAGGCGTGGGCGGCCGGCGTCCCCTTCCACCTACTGAGCGCCATGCTGGGCTTCGCTCCGGACGCGCAGGGCAATCGCCTCACGCTGGTCGAGCCCGTTCTGCCCCCCTGGCTCGATTGGGTGCAGATCCGGGACCTTCGTCT
>DATGCY010000126.1:0-13217 GCA_035311385.1 Candidatus Methylomirabilota bacterium | reverse complement strand
CCGGTGACGGAGGCGGAGGCACCCCAGCTCTACCGCATCGTCCGCCAGCTCGCGGCGGAGGCTCGCATCCCCGTGCCGCCGATCTACATCATCCAGGACGATTCCCCCAACGCCTTCGCCACCGGGCGCAACCCGCAGCACGCCGCGGTAGCGGTGACCGAGGGCATCCTGCGCATCATGAACGAAGATGAGCTCCGCGGTGTGCTCGCCCACGAGCTCTCCCACGTGAAGAACCGCGACACCCTCATCATGACCATCGCCGCCACCATCGCGGGGGCCATCACCTATCTCGCCCAGATGGCGCAGTGGGCAGCCATCTTCGGCGGCGGACGGCGCAGCGACGAGAACGGCGGCGGGGGCAGCGCCATCGGCGCCCTCCTCATGGCCATCCTGGCGCCCTTCGCGGCCATGCTCATCCAGATGGCCATCTCGCGTTCGCGCGAGTATCAGGCCGATGCCTCCGGCGCCCAGCTGTGCCACCGCGCCTCCGGCCTCGCCCAAGCGCTCCAGAAGCTCGACACGGCCTCGCGGCAAGTGCCCATGGAGGCGACGCCGGCCACCGCGCATCTTTTCATCGTCAACCCGCTCACCTCGGGTGGCCTGGCCAGCCTGTTCTCGACGCACCCGCCGATCGAGGAGCGCATCGCGCGTCTCAGAGCGATGAGGCTTTGATCGCGACCGGACCGGACGCGGTGCGCGAGCGCACGCCGCCACCCGCATCCGATCTCGTGGTGGAGGCGGCGCACCTGCGCAAGACGTACGGCCCCACCCCCGCCCTGGAGGACGTCTCGCTCTCGCTGGGCAGGGGCGCGGGCCTGACCCTCCTGGGGTCGAACGGCACGGGCAAGACCACGCTCCTCCGCATCCTCGGCACCCTCCTGCGTCCCACCTCGGGCTCGCTGCGCATCGCGGGCCGGGATGCGCTGAAGGAGCCCTCGGCAGTTCGCGGGGCCATCGACATGGTGGGGCACGGCACCTGGATCTACGAGGACCTCACCGCGATCGAGAATCTACGCTTCTGGTCCGCGATGGGCGGCCACGACGCCACGCGCCCGAGGCTCCTCGGTGCGCTCGAGTCAGTGGAGCTCGACACGGTAGCGGAGCGCCGCGCGCGCACCTTCTCGGCGGGAATGAAACGGCGGCTCGCCCTCGCCCGTGTCCTCCTCGGGCGGGGCCGGCTCCTCCTCCTCGACGAGCCCTTCACGGGGCTCGATCGCGCGGGGCGAAAGTGGCTGGGGGAGTTCCTCATGTCCTTCAAGGCGCGCGGGGGTGCCCTCGTGGTCGCCACCCACAGCTTCGACGCGGGGCTGGGCGTGGCTGATCGGGTCGCCATCCTCGCGGGCGGGCGCATCGCGCTCGATCGTCCCACCGCCGCGCTCGGCCACGATGAGCTCCGCCGGCTCTACGATGATCTCGCCCTCGGCTCGGGAAGCGCCTCGTGAACGGCTACGTCCGCCGGGCGTGGAGCGTCGTGTGGAAGGACCTGCTGAGCGAGCGGCGGAGCAAGGAGAGCGTCAACACGCTGGTCTTCTTCTCGCTCCTCCTTCTCTTCGTGTTCCAGTTCTCCCTGGGCCCAGACCGCGCGCGGGTGGAAACGGCGCTGCCGGGCCTCTTGTGGCTCGGCTTTCTCCTCGCCGGGCTTCTCGCCTTCGGCCGCACCTTCCTCGTGGAACGCGAGAACGACTGCTGGGAGGGGCTCATCCTCGCCCCCGGCGACAAGTCTGCCATCTATCTCGGCAAGCTCGTGGGCAACGTGCTCCTCATGGCGGTGGTCGAAGCCGTGCTCGTGCTCCTCTTCGCGCTCTTCTTCAGCCTCGACTTCACGAGCGTGCTGCCCGGGCTCGTGCTCGTCCTCGCCCTCGGCACACTGGGGCTCGCCGCGGTGGGCACGCTCTTCGGCGCCATCACCGCCCAGCTCCGGGCCCGCGAGCTCCTCTTCCCCGTGCTCCTCCTCCCCGCCGCCGTCCCCGTGCTGCTCGCGTCGGTGAGCGCGACACAGACCGTGCTCCTCGGAGAGCCGCTGGCGCAGGCCGCGCCGTGGCTCAAGCTCCTCGGCGCGGCCGATCTCGTCTACCTCGTCGTGGGCGTGCTCACGTTCGAGTTCGTGCTGGAAGCTTGATGCCCGTGCGCGCGCTCGGCTGGCTCGCCGTCCTCGGCCTCGTGGCCGGCATCGTGGCCGCCTTCGGCTACGCGCCGCGCGAGGCGTTGCAGGGCAACGTCCAGCGCATCATGTACCTCCACGTGCCGGCCGTCCTCACCGCCTATCTCGCCTTCGCCCTCGTCTTCATCGGCAGCGTGGGCTACCTGCTGACGCGGAGAGCAGGCTGGGACCGGCTCGCCCTCGCCGCGGCCGAGCCGGGGGTGATCTTCACCGGGATCACCATCGCTTCGGGCTCCATCTGGGGCAAGCCGACGTGGGGCACCTGGTGGACGTGGGATGCGCGGCTTACGTCCACCGCCGTACTCTTCCTCGTCTACGTCGGCTATCTCCTGCTTCGCGGGATGATCGACGAGCCGGACCGGCGCGCGCGCGCCGCCGCCGTGGTGGGCATCCTCGGCACGGCCAACATTCCCATCGTGCACTTTTCCGTGAAGTGGTGGCGCGCGCTGCATCAGCCCGCCACCATCCTCGGCCCCGAGCCTTCGCCCATCGCCGCGCCCATCGCCCTCACCCTGTTCGTAAACTGGCTCGCCTTCACGCTGCTCTTCCTCTATTTGCTCGCCAAGCGCACAGAGATCGCCCGGCTCGAGGAGCGGCATGCCGAATAACTGGAGCTACGTCTTTGGCGCCTACGGCCTCGCCGCCGTCGTGCTCCTCATCTACTGGCGCCGACTGGCCGGCCGCACGAAAGCGCTGACGAGCCGGCGATCGCGCGGGGGCAGATGAGCCGACGGGGCAAGTTCATCGCGGGTGGGCTCGTCATCGTGGCGGCCATCGCCTATCTGATCTGGGCCGGAGTGAGCCAGAGCGTCGTGTACTTCGTCACGCCCACCGAGCTCCTCGCCGCTCCCGTGCCGAGCAAGACCTATCGGCTGGGCGGGCTCGTGCTGCCCGGCTCCCTCAAGTGGGAGCCGAAGGGCCTCGACCTCTCCTTCATCCTGTCCGACGGCAAGTCGAGCGTTCCCGTGAAGCACAAGGGCGCGCCGCCCGATCTCTTCGCGGAAGGCCGGGGGGCAGTGGTGGAAGGCTTCTGGACGCGCGACGGCTACTTCAAGGCCTCGCTCATCCTCGCCAAGCACTCCGAGGAGTACAAGGCGCCCCACGACGGTGCCGATCCCGGGTACAAGGAGCTGATGAAGAGCCTGCGCGGCGAGGGCCGATGATCCCCGAACTGGGCTACGGCGCCACCGTCGCCGCGCTCGGCCTCGCTCTATGGGGAATGGTCGCCGCCGCGACGGGCGGACGGACGGGCCGCCTCGACCTGCTCCGCTCCGGCGAGCGGGCGGCTATCGGCGTGTGGATCCTCATCACCGCATGCATCGCCCTGATGCTCTACGCCTTCCTCACCTTCGACTTCTCGGTCCGCTACGTCGCCTTCAACACGAATCGGGGCACGCCTTTCTACTACCGGGTGACGGCGCTGTGGGGCGCCCTCGAGGGGTCCATCATCCTCTGGTCGTGGATGCTCTCCATTTACACTCTCATCGTGGTCGTCCAGTATCGTCGCCGTCAGCCCGAGCTCTATCCTTGGGTGCTCTCGGTCATGCTGGGGATTCTCGCTTTCTTCCTCCTCATCATGACGGTGCCCGCTCCTCCCTTCGAGCGTCTGCAGCCCATCCCGCCGGACGGGCGCGGCCTCAACCCGCTCCTGGAAGACTCGGGGATGATCACGCATCCCGTGGCTCTCTACCTGGGCTTCACCGGCTTCACCGTGCCCTACGCCTTCGCCATGGCCGCCCTCATCGTGGGCCGCACCGGCGAGGAGTGGATCACCATCACGCGCCGGTGGACGATCATCGCCTGGTACTTCCTCTCCCTGGGCCTCCTCATCGGCGGCTGGTGGAGCTATCACGTGCTGGGCTGGGGCGGCTACTGGGCGTGGGATCCCGTGGAGAACTCCGCCTTCATGCCGTGGCTCACCGCCACCGCCTTTCTCCACTCCGTGATGATCCAGGAGCGGCGGCGCATGCTGAAGCTCTGGAATCTCTCCCTCATCATCCTGACCTTCGGCCTCACCCTGTTCGGCACCTTCCTCACCCGCTCCGGCATCATCGGCTCCGTGCACGCGTTCACCCAGGGATCGATCGGCGTCTTCTTCCTCGCCTTCCTCGCCCTCGTGCTCGTGGGCTCCTTTTCCCTGCTCGCCTCGCGCATGGAGCGCCTGCGCGGCCAGGGCGAGCTCGACTCCGTGGTCTCCCGCGAGTCCGCCTTCCTCCTGAACAACCTCCTCCTCGTCGCCGCCACCTTCACCGTGTTCTTCGGCACGGTGTTCCCGCTCCTCTCCGAGGCGGTGCGCGGCACGAAAGTGAGCGTGGGGGCGCCCTTCTTCAATCTCGTGAACATCCCCATCTTCCTCGGCCTGCTCTTCCTCATGGGCGTGGGCCCGCTCATCGCGTGGCGCCGAGCCTCCGCCGACAACCTGCGGCGTAACTTCCTCAAGCCCGTCCTCGCCGGCGTGGTCGCCGCGGCGGCCTTCCGCGTCCTCGGGGTGGGCAACGCCATCGTGCTCACCGCGTTCGGCCTGGTGATCTTCGTGGCGGGCACCATCCTCCTCGACTACGTGCGCGCGGTGCGGGCGCGTCGGCGGAGCGGAGACGACTGGGGCGCCGCCACCTGGGGCCTCCTTCGCCGGCAGAACCGCCGCTACGGCGGCTTCGTGGTGCACCTGGGCATCCTGGTCATCGCCCTCGGAGTGGCGGGCTCACAGGCGTGGTCCATCGAGACGGAGACCACCCTCACCAAGGGACAGAGCGTGGAGCTCGGCGGCTATCGCGTGCGCTTCGACGGACTGGAGGCGTCGGAGGAATCCAATCACTTCAAGGTCACGGGAGCCTTCACCATGACCAACGACGGCCGTGCGCCCGCCATGCTCCACCCCGCGCGCAAGTTCTACCCGCAGGAGCAGACGCCCATCGCCGCCGTCGACTACCGCCTCGGCCTCATGAAAGACGTGTATCTCGTCCTGGGCGACTTTGCGCGTGACGGCTCCCAGGCCACCGTGAAGCTCAAGATCAACTGGATGGTCTCGTGGCTCTGGATCGGCGGGCTCGTCCTCACCCTGGGCGGCGCGCTGGCCATCCTGCCCGATCGCCGGAGGCCTGCGTGAAGACACGCTGGCTCCGCTTCAGCATCCCGCTGGCCGTGGTGCCCGTGCTCCTTCTCTTGGCCTACGGCTTCTGGACGAACCCACGCGAGATTCCCTCGCCTCTCATCGGCAAGCCGGCGGCGAAATTCACCCTGACCAGCTTCGCCGGCGATCCCGTGAGCCTCGAGCGCTACCGCGGCCGCGTGGTGATGCTGAACTTCTGGGCCTCGTGGTGCCGGCCCGCCTGCTATGAGGAAGCGCCAGTCATCGAGCGGACCTGGCAGGCGTATCGGGACAAGGGCGTGGTCGTCCTAGGCGTCGACGTGCAGGACCAGGACGAGGCCGCTCGGAAATTCATCGAGCAGTTCCAGCACAGCTTCCCGAACTCGCCCGATCCGGGCGGCCATGTCGCGGTGGACTATGGGGTCTACGGCGTGCCCGAGACGTTCTTCATCGACCGGCAGGGCCGCGTGCGCTTCAAGCAGGTGGGAGAGCTCACCGACGCCATCGCCCGCGAGCGGCTCGAGACGCTGCTCGCCGAGAAGCCGTGACGCCCCTGCTCGTGGCCGCTGCCGCACTTGTCATCCTGGCGGGAGGGCCGGCGCGCGCCGCTTCGCCTCCTGCGGTGAACGAGGAGACGGTGCACGAGATTGCCTCCCAGCTTCGCTGCGTGGTGTGCCAGAGCCTGTCCGTGGCCGACTCGCCCTCGGAGACGGCGAGCCAGATGCGCGGCATCATTCGCGAGCGGCTGGCCGCGGGAGAGACCCCGGCGCAGGTGCGGGGCTACTTCGTCGACAAGTACGGGCCGTGGATCCTCCTGTCCCCGCCCCGCCGCGGTTTCGATCTCCTCGTGTGGGTCGCCCCCTTCCTCGTGCTGGGTATCGGGCTCGTCATGGTGGCCCTGGTCGTCCGCCGCTGGCGGCGCGCGCCCTCGCGCGTTTCGCCGCCCGCCCTCGACTCCGCGGTGCGCGAACGCATCCGGCGCGAGATGGAAGAGCTCGACCGGTGAAGCGGCAGACGGCGGAGGCGACGTCGTGAGCTCGGCGCAGTGGCTCGCCATCGTTCTCATTGGGCTGCCCGCCCTCGGGGTCGTGCTGTGGCCGCTCGTGCGTGGCGGGAGCGGCGGCGCCCTCGCTGCGCAGGCGCCCGATCGCCGGCTCGAACTCACCGAGGAGAAGGCGACGGTATACCGCTCCCTCAAGGAGCTGGCCTTCGATCACGAGGCAGGACACCTGTCCGACGACGACTACCAGGAGCTGCGCGATCGCTACGAGGCGCGCGCGGCCGAGCTCATCTCGCGGCTTGATGCCCTCGGCCCTGCCCCCGCTCTCCCGCTTGCCGCGCCGGCGGCCACCGCCACGGCGGCGCCCTGGACGCGGCGGCCTGCCACGCTGGTGGTGGGAAGCCTCGCCGTGCTCGCCCTCGGTATCGAGCTCGGCGTGGGCATCACGCGCTATACCGCGCCGGCCGAGACAATGGTCCCGCCGGGCAGCCGCCTGCCGGTTCCCACCCTGCCCGATCCCGGACCGCTCCTGCCCGGCGCGCCCGGCACCGGCGCGGCCGGCATGAAGCAGATTCCGCCCGAGATGCTGGCACGCATGCTGGCCGCGGCGCGCCAAAGCCTCTTCGAGGGGCGTTACCAGGAAGCCATCGCCGCGTATCAGGCAGTCCTCAAGCGCGACCCGAAGAACGTGGACGCCATGACGCACCTGGGTCTGATCGTGGCCATGGGCGGGCACGGCGACGCCGCCCTCGAGACCTTCGACAAGGCACTAGCCCTCGATCCGAAGTACGGCCCCGCGCTCCTCTACAAGGGGCAGGTCCTCTACGAGGTGAAGCAGGACGTGCCGGGCGCCCTCAAGGCGTGGGAAGGCTATCTCGCCCTCAATCCCACGGGCGACGATCGCCGCCGCGTGGTTGCTCTCATCGAGGAAGCCAAGAGCAAGTCGCCCCGCCGCTGAGCCCCTCGTGGGGCATGCTATCCTGAGCCCCGCTATGACGAAGGACGCGGCCGAACGGGCTGAGGCACTCCGCGAGGCCCTCCACCGCCACAACTATCTCTACTACGTCGAGGATCGCCCCGAAGTTTCCGACGCGGAGTACGATCGCCTGGTACGCGAGCTCCGCGAGATCGAGGAAGCGCACCCCGAGCTGGTCACGCCGGATAGCCCGACTCAGGCGGTGAGCGGGCAGGTCAGCCAGGCCTTCGCGCCCGTCCAGCACAAGGGCCCCATGCTCTCGCTGGACAACGCGCTCTCCGTCGACGACCTGCGCGAGTTCGAGGCGCGCCTCCGTCGCTCGCTCCCCACTGCGCAGTTCGCCTACGTGTGCGAGCCGAAGATCGACGGGCTCGGGGTGGCCCTGCTCTACGCGCGCGGACGCTTTGCGCGGGGCGCCACGCGCGGCGACGGACGGGTAGGCGAGGACATCACGCAGAACCTTCGCACCATCAAGAACATTCCGCCCGTGCTCAAGGGCGAGCTCGGGCGGACCATGTCACTCGAGGTGCGCGGCGAGGTGTTCATGCCTCGCGAGGCCTTCGCGCGCCTCAACGCCTCCCTGGAGGAGGCGGGTCAGGTCGTCTTCGCCAATCCGCGCAACGCGGCGGCGGGCGCGGTGCGGCAGAAGGATCCCACCATCACGGCGACGCGGCCGCTCGACATCTTCCTCTACCACGTGAGCCATCGCGAGCCCGGCGAGTTCGCCTCCCACTGGGAGGTGCTGGAGGCCCTCAAGACCGCCGGCTTCCCCACGAACCCGCGCTCCGCGCGGTGCGCCGATCTGGACGCCGTCATCGAGTACACCCAGCGGCTCGAGGCCGAGCGCGACGTGCTCGGTTACGACACGGACGGCGTGGTAGTCAAGGTCGACAGCCTCGAGCAGCAGCGGCGGCTCGGCGCCACCTCACACCATCCGCGCTGGGCCATCGCCTTCAAGTTTGCCGCCCGGCAGGCAACCACGCGCGTGGTGGACATCACCATCAACGTGGGCAAAACCGGCGCTCTCACCCCCGCGGCAAGCCTGGAGCCGGTGGAGCTGGCAGGCGTCACCGTGAGCAACGTGAGCCTGCACAACGAGGACGAGGTCGCCCGCAAGGATGTCCGCGTCGGCGACACCGTGCTCATCGAACGCGCGGGCGACGTCATCCCCTATCTCGTGCAGGTGGTCACGAGCAAGCGTCCGCCCGAGGCCGTGCCATTCCGCATGCCCCACACCTGCCCGGCCTGCGGCGCGCGCGCCGAGCGGCCGGAGGGAGAGGCCATCTGGCGCTGCACGAACGTGGCCTGCCCCGCTCAGCTCAAGGAGCGGCTCTTCCACTGGGGCTCGCGCCGGGCCATGGACATCGAGCATCTGGGCGAGAGCGTGATCGGTCAGCTCGTGGACCGCGAGATAGTGTGCGACTTCGGGGACCTCTACGAGCTCGACGTCGAGCAACTCGCGGGACTCGAGCGCATGGCCAAGAAGTCCGCCACCAACCTCGTGGAAGCTCTCCGCGCCTCCAAGGGACGCGGCCTCTCACGCGTACTCAACGGCCTGGGCATCCGCATGATCGGCGAGCGTGCGGCCCAGCTTCTCGCCGCGCGCTTCGGCACTATGGACCGGCTCGAGCGCGCCTCCGCGGAGGAGATCAGCGAGATTCCCGGCATCGGGCCCAAGATCGCCGAGAGCACCGCGCGCTTCTTCCAAGAGGCGCGCAACCGGAAGACCATCGCCCGCCTCCGCGACGTGGGCCTCGATCTCACCGAAGCGGGAGTGTCGGACACGCCGGGCCCTCTCACGGGTAAGGCGCTCGTCCTCACGGGCGGCCTCAAGTCCCTCACCCGCGACGAGGCCAAGGACGCTATCCTGCGCCTGGGCGGGCGCGTCACCGGCTCGGTGTCGAAGAAGACGGACTACGTCGTCGTCGGCGAGGACGCGGGCTCCAAGGCTGACGATGCCCGGCGCCTGGGCGTCCCCACCCTCGACGAGGCGCAGTTCCTCGCCATGATCGGGCGACGGTCGTGAGAGCGCTCCTCCTCGGACTCGCTGTCGCCCTCGCCGTCACCTGGGCCGCCCCTGTCTCGGGCCAGGGCGGCAAGCCCCTCACCCGCGAGGAGGCGCTCAGCCAACTTACCGCGCCCGACGCAGAGGCGCGCCGGCGCGCCGCCGCGTGGGTGGGCGAGGTCGGCACCCCGGAAGACCTGCCCGCCGTCTTCCGGCTCCTGCGCGATCCCGACGATCTCGTGCGGGCCCTCACCGAGAACTCCATCTGGCAGATCTGGAGCCGCTCGGGCGATCCGACCGTCGATCGGCTCTTCGCGATCGGGGTGGAGCAGATGAACCACGGTGAGGCCCAGGCCGCCATCGGCACCTTCAGCGAGATCATTCGGCGCAAGCCCGAATTCGCGGAGGGCTGGAACAAGCGGGCGACCATCTACTTCCTCATCGGCGAGTACGACAAGTCGCTGCAGGACTGCGACGAGGTGATCAAGCGGAACCCCCAGCACTGGGGGGCGCTGTCCGGCTATGGCCAGATCTACGTCCAGCTCGACAAGCCGGAGGAGGCCCTTGTGTACTTCCAGCGGGCCCTCGTCGTCAATCCCAACCTGCAGCAGGTCGAGCGCATGATCGAGCAGCTCAAGCAGATCGTCATCGAGAAGCGCAAGGGCACCATCTAGCCGTCTTCCTTCCACCGTCGTCGTTCAAGGAGGAACACCGTGACCCTGACCACCGAGCAGATCGAGGCGCTCAAGAAGATCACCAGCCCCAGCGTGGCCAATGCCATCGAGGTCTTCAAGGTCCGTCAACGCCAGGAGGGCAACATCTCCTCGGAGATTCGCGCCCTCTTTCCCGAGCTCGGTCCGCTGGTGGGGTATGCGGCCACCTGCGTGATCCGCGCCGAGCAGGGTCCCATCGATGGTCATCGCGCCAGCACCTACGGCTGGTGGGACTACGTGATGAGCATTCCCGCCCCTCGCGTCATCGTGGTGCACGACATCGACGAGCCGCGTGGACAGGGCGCCCAGTGGGGTGAAGTGCAGGCCAACATCCACCGCGCCCTCGGCTGCGTGGGCGTGGTCACCGATGGCTCTGTACGCGATCTCGACGAGGTGCGCGCGCTCAAGTTTCAGTTCGCAGCCGCTCATGTCTCCGTGTCTCATGCCAACGTCCACATGGTCGACTTTGGGATTCCCGTCAAGGTGGGCGGAGTCTGGATCAAGCCGGGCGATCTCGTGCACTTCGACCAGCACGGCGTGGTGACCATTCCCCCCGAGATCGCCCCGCAGATCCCCGCGGCCATCGCCAAGGTCGAGGCCGACGAGAAGAAGATCATCTCCGTCTGCCAGGCGCCCGGCTTTACCCCCGATAAGCTCAAGGAGCTCTACAAGCAGATTCGGCCGGGGACATACTAGGCTTCCCGCGCGACCTCTTTGGAAGACGACGCGAGCGAACGGAAGGCGAGGTAGCAGGGCAGCGTCGCGAGCATGGCGACGGCGGCGAAGTACACTGCCGCGGAGCGACCGTGCGCATCCTGGAGCCGGCCCGCCACGGGGGGCAGCAGGGCCATGCCCAGGTAGTACATGGTGTAGAAGAGGCCCAGCCCGACGCCGCGGCTCGCCGGCCTCAGGACGCCGGTCGGAGCCGCGGCGAGGGCGCCCGCAGGGAGCCCACCGAGCACACCGATCGTGAGCAGCATCGGCCAGGGAGGTGCGTAGGGCAGCGTCGCGAGGGCGGCAGCGTACACGAGGAGCCCGATGGCGACCACGGTCTCCTGCCGCGCCAGCCATTGCGCGGCGGCCCCGCCGAGCAGCACCGAGCCGATGAAGAGGAGCGTGGTCACGCCCAGGAGAAGACCGGCCCGCGCCACGGAGAAGCCTCCCCGCACGAGGAGCGAGGGAAGGAAGCCCAGCATCACCGCAAAGCCCACGTTGTAGAGCATCCACGGCAGCGAGGCCACCGTCACGAGGCTGCGCTCGCGCCGCGAGAGGACGGAGAGATGGACCGTACGCGACGGCGCGGCGGCGCCCGCCGGCGCTCGATAGCCGAGCGCCACCCCCACCGCACCGAGCGCGGCCATGGCCGCCGCTACGTAGAAGACGGCGCCAAGGTTCCACGTGCCGGCCACCGCGGGCAGCACGAGGAGGGCGAGGACGATCCCCGCGGGCCAGGCATTGATGAGAATGGTCATGGCCCAGATCATTTCGCGCCCGGCGAACCAGTCGGTCAGCATCTTGGTCAGGAGCACGTTCAGGAGAATCGCCCCTGTCGCCGAGATTGTCCGGCCGATGGCCACCATGGCAAAGCCTTCTGCGACTCCCATGAGCGCACTGCCCGCCGCCATCAGGGCAAGGCCCGTGAGCACCACCCGCCGATCGCCGAACCGGGTGCCGAAGAGGCCGCCGGGCAGCGAGAAGAAGATCCCGGGCAAGGAGAACAGGCCGATGAGCCACCCGAGATCGGCGTTCGAGATGTGGAGCTGATCGATGAGGAGCGGGGAGACGGCGCCCACGGACTGGAACTGGAAGCCCATGGCCGTGCGTGCCACCGTCAGGACGGCTAGCGCGGTCCAGCGACCGCGGTCTGTCGGCGAGCCGGCCATGCGCGCATCGTAGCAGAGGCTCGGCTGCCTCGATCTAGCTCGGCGCCTCCGAGCGCACGGGCAACCGACGGCGCACGAGAGTAGGCAGCCTCCCGTCGATGGAAGGAGCCAATTGGGTGGGAGGCTCATTGCTCCCGGGTGATGGGCGGTGTATTTTCAGCGAGAGCCATGATCGAGATCCGCCTCCCCCGCACCACCGACGCGGCCGGCTGCGCCGAGCTCGCCGCTCTCGTCATCGGGCCCGATCGGGCCGGCTCCTTCATCAAGTCGCACATGGAGCGCCATCACCTCATGGTGGCGGAGGCAGAGCAGGAGATCGTGGGGTTCCTCGCCTACCGCACCGACTGGTTTCAGTGCACCTTCGTGAGCCTGGTCGTGGTGCGGGACGACTTCCGTCGCAAGGGCATCGCGCGCGAGTTCTTCAAATCGGTGGAGGCGGTGTCGGCTTCGCCGCGCATCTTCTCCTCCACGGAGGAGACGAACGCGCCGTCCATTCGCATGCACACCGCGCTGGGCTACCAGCCGAGCGGCTACATCGACAACCTGCCCCAGGGCGTGCGCGAGCTCCTCTTCTACAAGCGCACCCCGCCCCGCTCGCTCCGCTGATCGCGCCCGCGCTCAGGCGAGCCCATCATGTCGGGGCGCCGGCTCACCCTCACCCCTGAAGGGGTGGAGCTCGCCTACCGCCACGGGATCTTTCCCATGGCGGACGAGCAGACGGGTGAGGTGCTCTGGTTCCGGCCCGACCCGCGCGCCATCATTCCCCTCGACGGCTTTCACGTCTCGCGCTCCCTCGCCCGCACCATCCGTCGCGGCCACTTCGAGATCCGCTTCGACGCGGACTTCGAGGGTGTGATGCGCGGCTGCGCCGATCGACCCGAAGGATCGTGGATCGATGAGCGCTTCATCGAGGTCTATGGCGCGCTTCACCGGGCGGGCGCGGCGCACAGCGTGGAGGCCTGGCGCGAGGGGCGACTGGCCGGCGGCACCTATGGCGTGGCCCTGGGCGGCGCCTTCATGGCCGAGAGTATGTTTCATCGCGAGACTGACGCCTCGAAGGTGGCGCTGGCCGCCCTCGTGCAGCGCCTTCGCGAGCGCGAGTTCACCCTCCTCGACGTGCAATACGTGACACCCCACCTCGAGAGCCTCGGCGCGGTGGAAATCTCGCGCCGCGAGTACGAGCGGAGGCTGGACCGCGCCCTCCGCCTCCCCCGCTCCTTTAGATAGTCGATCAGGCCAGCGGCCGCAGTTCCACGCGCTCAGGGATGTTCCACTTCGAGCGCCGGCTCCGCCGGCGCAATCGGCTGTTGGGGGGAGGTTCGGAAGGGGGGCAAGCCCCCCTCCGAGTCACACGACTTCGTCTTTGCGGGAGAGAACTTCGCCGAAACGGC
>DATGCY010000125.1:0-2031 GCA_035311385.1 Candidatus Methylomirabilota bacterium | reverse complement strand
TGAGGCATCTCACGAAGGTGCAGCGACGGCGCGAGTGGCCGACGCGCGTGACCCAGTGGCTTCAGGTGCAGGTGCAGCAGCGTATCATCGCCCCCGTGCTCGGCCGCTCGGCGTCGATTCGACCCCCGCTGTTGCTGCGGCAGCTCGACCGCTACCCGTTCCTGCGCCGCATCCCCGCCCGTCTCATCGGATTGGGCATCCGCCCGGAGCACGTGCGCTCGCCCATCGCGCCCCACCGCTGATCACGCTCGCCGTCACTGCGCGAGACACCAGCTCTCGATGGCCTTGCGCATGGCCTCCGGCTGCTCGGTGGGAATCCAGTGGTGCGCCTCGAGCCGGACGATCTGGAGACCGCGCAGCGCCTCCAGGACCCGATTGGTCACGGCGGGATCGGTGAAGCCGCCGCCTGCGGTGAGGAGCGCGAGGGCAGGCGTGCGGATCGCCCTCAAGTCCGGCATGGGCCCGGTGACCGCGATGAGCGACTGCAGGTATACCGCGGTGGCGGTGGTGCGCAGGTCGGCGAGGGGAGAGGCGTAGCTGGCGAGGGCCTCGCTCGATCCCTCTTCCGCCATGCGGACGCGCGTCTGCCGGTCGAGCGCCTCGAGATCAAGGGGCGCGAGACGGCGCCGGTGGAGGCCGAGCGCGTTGAGAGCTCGGATGACCCAGGCGACGGGAATGCACACGGGCCGGCTCTGGGCCAGTCGGCGCATGCCGCCGATGAGGGCGGGCCGGAACAGCGGCTCGATGAGGATCAGCCCCGCCGTTTCCGCCGGTCTCCGCACGGCGAACTCCGCCCCGATGTCGGCGCCGAAGCAGTGCCCGGCGACCACCGCCTGGCCATAGCCCTCGGCGCGGAGGATCGCCGCGAGATCGTCGCACCAGATACCCATGTCGAGCCGCCCGCGGTAGAGCGAGAGGCCGTGGCCGCGAAGGTCGAGACGCAGGAGATCCCACGACTCGCCGAGAGAGGTGCGGGCGACGAATTCCGACCAGCGCGTCATGTTGCTGGCCACGCCGTGGAGGAGGGCGAGGAGTCGGCGCGGGGCACCCGGCTTCCAGATCCGGTAGGCGAGGGCGGCGCCGTCGGCCATCCGCAGCCGCTTGAGCTGGTCGTGAATCGTGTCAGCGCACCGTGGACATCGCGTGCTCTCTCGGGGGCGCGCGATCGGCGCGCACGTGGGCGTGATGATAGCACCCGCCGCGTTGACAAGGCGGAGCGCCGTGTGATTTCCTCAGGCCCATCGGCAGGTGGATGGACCGCGCAGCCTACCCTCCGGCGTGAGTCCCATCCCCTGGAATTCTCTCGAGGAGGAGTCCATGACGTCCATTCGTCGTGTCGCCGCCGCGTGCCTCGCCGTGTCCCTGCTGTGGTGTCTCGCGGAGGGCGCGCCGCCCGCCCGTGCGGAGACCACGCTCAAGGTCGTCATGCACTCCGACCTCAAGATCGTGGATCCCATCTGGACCACCGCCTACATCGTGCGGAACCACGGCTACATGATCTACGACACGCTCTTCGCCACCGACGCCAAGGGAGAGATCAGGCCGCAGATGGTGGGCAAGTATGACCTGAGCGCGGACAAGCTGACCTACACCATGACCCTGCGGGACGGGCTCCTCTGGCACGACGGCAAGCCGGTAACCGCGGAGGACTGCGTTGCCTCCATCAAGCGCTGGGCCCAGAAGGACACCATGGGCCAGAAGATGATGTCCTTCGTGAAGGAGCTGGTGGTGGTGGATCCGAAGACCTTCAAGATCGTCCTCAAGGAGCAGACGGGCCTCGTACTGCCCGCCCTCGGCAAGCCCAGCTCCAACGTGCCCTTCATGATGCCCAGGCGGGTGGCGGACACGCCGGCCAGTGAGCAGATCTCCGACTTCACGGGCTCGGGGCCGTTCATCTTCAAGAAGGACGAGTGGAAGCCCGGCGACAAGGCGGTCTACGTGAAGAACACGCAGTACAAGCCCCGCAGCGAGCCCGCCTCCGGGCTGGCGGGCGGCAAGGTGGTGAAGGTCGATCGGGTGGAGTGGCGGGCC
>DATGCY010000124.1:0-9506 GCA_035311385.1 Candidatus Methylomirabilota bacterium | reverse complement strand
CGGTGCTTCCCTGAGCCTGATCATCGCGAGCGCGGCGCCCACCCTCACGTTCCTGCCCGGCGTGATGGCACTCATGGGCTTCTGCCTCGGTACCATCTCGCCCTCACGCGACATGCTCGTGCGCGCGGCCACGCCGCCCGGCGCCTCGGGGAAGGTCTACGGCTTCGTGTACTCGGGGCTCGACCTCGGCTCCTGCCTCACCCCACTCCTCTTCGGCTGGTTCCTCGACCACGGCGAGCCGCGCATGGTCTTCGTCACGTCGGCGACCTTCATGCTCCTCACCATCGCCACCGCGGTCCAGGTCCGCCGCCGCTCTCAGCCCATCGCGCGCGCGGCCCACGCCCACCACTGACCTCCGCCGCTTCGAACGAGCGCCCGCACCGTTCGATTGCAAGTGAGGCGGGTGGGAGCGGGGGGCGCGTGCCGCGGACCCGTCCCTTTCGCTGAGATCTCTGCCTCAAGGGTGGTGTCGGGGGTGGGGGCGCGCTCCCCAGACCCGTATCTTCTGCGTGTGGTCGAAGCCGCGGACCACAGTCTCGTGGCGGGATAGAGTGGTGGCGCGGAATGCGACTGAGCGTGGTCTGGGGAGCGCGCCCCCCGCCCCGGCACCACCCGCCTCACAGCAGCGGGGGCAGGCCGGGGGTCAGCTTCGAGAGCTAAACGCCGACGAGGGTGCCGTTCACCGAGATGGCGAGGAGCGGCTTGAGATGCTCGGGCGCCACGGGCCGTGCAAAGAGGAAGCCCTGGCCCTGGTCGCAACCCAAGTTCTTCAGCTCGAGCCGCTGCTGGTCGGTCTCGATGCCTTCCGCGGTCACGTCCATGTTGAGGCTCTTGGCCACCGTGACCACCGCGCGCACGATGGCGCTGTCGCCGCCCTCGTGGGTGAGTCCCTTCACGAAGGAGCGGTCGATCTTCAGCGTGTCCACGGGGAAGCGCTTGAGATAGCCGAGCGACGAGTATCCAGTGCCGAAGTCGTCGATGGCGAGCTTCACCCCCAGGTCCTTGAGCTCCCGTAGCTTGGCCAGGGTGGCGGGTGCGTCCTGCATCACCACGCTCTCCGTGATCTCGAGCTTGAGGCTGCTCGGATCGAGATCGCTCATGTTGAGAGCGTCGGCGACCTCCGCGACCAGGTTCGGGTTCTGGAACTGCTTGGCGGAGAGGTTGACGCTCATGACGAGGGCGGGATGCCGCGGATACTCGATCTGCCACTGGCGCGCCTGGCGGCAGGCCTCGGCGAGCACCCATTGTCCGATGGGCACGATGAGTCCCGTCTCCTCGGTGAGGCCGATGAAGGCGTCGGGCTGGAGGAGGCCGCGCTTCTCGTGCTGCCACCGGATGAGCGCCTCCATCTCGGTGATCTTGCCCGTGTCGAGACGGAAGATGGGCTGATAGTGCAGACGAAAATCGTGGCGTGTGATGGCCGAGCGCAGATCCATCTCGAGGTCCATGCGATCGAGGGCCGGGGCGCTCATGCTGCCGTCGAAGATCTCGTGGCGCGCCTTGCCCTTGGCCTTGGCGTGATACATGGCGAGATCGGCGTCGCGGAGCACTTCCTCGGGTGTGCCCAGGCGCTCCGAGGTCAGCGCGATGCCGATGGAGGCTGTGATGAATACTTCGCGGCCCTCGAAGCGGAGGGGCCTGGCCAGCTCCTCCTCGATGCGCACGGCGACCGCCTCCGCCGACTCCGCGTCAGCCACGTCCTCCAGGAGGAGACCGAACTCGTCCCCCCCCAGTCGAGCCACGGTGTCCCCCGGGCGCAGGGAGGAGCCGAGGCGGGTGCTCACTTCCACGAGGAGCTGATCGCCCACCGTGTGGCCGAGGGTGTCGTTGATGACCTTGAAGCGGTCGAGGTCGAGGAAGAGCACGGCCACGTGCTCGTGACGACGGCGGGCCCGCGTGAGGCCGTGGGTGAGGCGATCCATGAAGAGCGCGCGATTGGGCAACCCGGTGAGCGCGTCACGGAAGGCCTGGCGCGTGAGCTGTTCGAGCCGTTTGGGGAACTGGTTGATCTCGTCCGCCTGCTGCTCGATGGTGGCCATCATGCGGTTGAAGGCGACCATGAGCGTGCCGATCTCATCGTGTCGCGGCCCCGCGGCATCGCCGGCGGGCTGCGCCGACGCCACCAGACTGGCCGTGCGCGACACCGCGCTCGCCAGGTCCCACACCACGTAGCCGCCGCCTGCCATGAGGAGACCGGTGAAGGCAACGAGCGTGGGAATGGCGATTGCCTCGACCACGCCCTTGGTCGTCGTCTCCATGCCGGGCATGAGGTGACCGTGGATCACGTAGGTCAGGACGAGCAGGGGAATGACCGAACAGAGCGCGAGGGCGAAGATGACCTTCTGCTTCACCCTCTGGCCGGTGAACGCGGCCTCTCGTTTGATATCCCCGTCCATTCGGCAGCCCCTTTCCCTTGCGTGCGACAGATCGTCGGACCTGCTGGACACTCCAGGACTGTCGCACTAAGAGCAACATCAATGCCACCGGCTAACCGTCCGAAAAGAAAGGGAGCATCATCGCCGGTATGACGCTCAGTCTGACATTTTAGAGTGATGAGCGTCCAGATACCGACGTTTTATGTCAGGTGCTGGACGGCCCGCTGACAGCCGGGCGGCTAGCGCTGGTACTTGGTCGGCGCCTTCCTCGCGGGGAAGAACACGGGCCGGGGCATCCGTCCCACCGGCACCTCGACGAGCACGGGTCGGTTCATCTCGAGGGCTTGGCCGACGAGGCGGCCCACCTCCGTCGACTCCTTCGCACGCATTCCGTGTACACCGAAGGCCTCCGCGAGCTTCATCAGGTCGGGGTTCTGCAACGCCGCCCCGTACTGGCCGCCCCAATCCTCGTCGAGATCGCGGGCGACGTTGCCGAAGGCCTGATCGTTGAAGACGACGCAGACCACGTTGATGCCGTACTGAGCGGCCGTGGCCATTTCCTGGGCGTTGTAGAGGAAGCCACCGTCGCCCGCCGTGGCGACCACCGGCTGATCCGGGCGCGCAACCTTGGCGCCGAGGGCCACGGGATACTCGTAGCCGAGATTGCCCGAGTAGGACGACGACAGATAGGTCCGCGGCTGGTAGGTCGGCCACAGCGGACGCGAGTAGTAGCCGATCTGGGTCATGCCTGCGATGAAGATGGTGTTCTCGGGGCAGCCCGCGCGCAGGCTCCTAAGGATCGAGGCCTGCGGCTCCTGCGTGAGATGGGAGGCGATGTGTGCGCGCAGGGCCTCGCGCTCCGCCTTGCGCGAGGGGCGTGGTGGCGCGCCCGCCCGGAGCTTCTCCAGGAGTGCCTCCAGGGTGGCACGCGCGTCGCCCACCAGCCCGAGCGTCTGCTTGTGCGAGCGCCCGATCTCCTGCGGGTCGGCGTCGATCTGGATGATCTGCGTCCCCGGCGCGAAGGTGACGAGGGCGAGCCGCGAGCCCACGGCCAGCACCACGTCGGCGTCGTGGATGGCAGCGCGGAGCGGCGACTCGCGGAAGAAGGCGGCCCCGAGGGAGAGATCGCTGTGATCGCTCACCGCGCCCTTGCCCTCGGCGGTGGTGGCCACGCCGGCCTGGAGATACTCGGCCACCGCATGGAGGGCTTCGTGCGCCCCGGAGAGATTCACGCCGCCGCCCGCGTAGATGAGCGGCCGCTTCGCGGCGAGGAGGAGCTCGGCGGCGCGGTTGACATCGGCGGCGGAGGCGACCGCGCGCGTCACCATGGTGGGCTCGAGCAGCTCGACCTCGCCTTCCTCCTCCATGGTCTCGGGCGGCATCTCGAGCTCCACGGGGCGCGGCCGGCCGCTCCGGAGCTGCACGAAGGCCTCGCGCACGGCGGCGGGGATGTCTGGCACCTGGAGCACGCGGCGTCGCCACTTGGTCACCGGCGCGATGCAGTCGAGCTGATCGTTGACTTCGTGGAGGAGGCCGATGTCCTTACCGATCTGCTCGCGTGGGATCTGGCCGCAGAGCATGAGCACGGGCGAGGAGGCGGAATACGCGGTGCTGAGTCCCGCAGAGGCATTCAGAAGGCCGGGGCCGGGGACGACGAGCGCGGTACCGACATCGCCGCTCGTGCGCGCGTAGCCGTCGGCCATGTAGCTCGTGGCCTGCTCGTGGCGCGTGGTGATGAAGCGGATCCGCTCCTCGTCACGCAGGGCGGCCATCACGCCGTAGAGCTGCACACCGGGGAGGCCGAAAACCACGCGCACGCCTTCACGCTGAAGAGAGGCTACGAGGGCTTTGCCGCCGGTCATCCGGGCCATGGACGTTCGCTCCCGCGCGAAGGGTTGGCGATCAGGGCGCTTCGACGGCGCCGCTCCTGATCAATGCGTCGATACGGGCGGCATCGTAGCCCAGAAGGTCACGCAGCACCAGCCGGCTGTGCTCACCCACGCGATAGGGGGCGCCCGCCGCCGGATGGACCGGGTTGCCGTCCCAGTGATAGGGGCTCGCCGTCACCCGCACCGTGCCGCGGGTGGGATGAGGCACCTCTGGGAAGGCGCCGCGCGCGAGGAGATGCGGGTGGGCAATGACCTCCTGCGGCTCGAGCACGGGGGCGGCGGGGATGCGCGCCATGTTGAGCGCGTCGAGCGCCTCGTCCACCGTCTTGAAGCGCTGAAGCCAGGCGCCGACGATATCGCGAAGCTCGGGCCAGTGCTGGCGTCGCAAAACTGGCGTGGCGAAGCGCGGATCGTCGGCGAGCTGGGGCCGGTCCATCATAACGAGGAGGCGCGGCCACAGATCCATGGAGCCCACGATTTGGAGCGCCAGGTGGCGCCCGCCGATCTCGTAGACGCCCATCCCGGGGCGCGGCGCGCCCATCTTCTCGCCCCCATTCAGACCCGCGGGGATGGAGACGTCATCGGCCGCCACCAGCGCTTCCAGCATGGAGACATCGAGCCGCGCGCCCTGGCCCGTACGCTGCCGCCGCCACAGGGCGGCGAGGATGGCCCCGAAGGCGTGCGTGCCCGCGAGCACGTCGGCCGCTTGGAGGTTCGCGGAGCGCGGGGCGTCGAGATCACCTTGCTCGAGATGCATGAGACCGGAGGCGGCGTGGATGATGTGCGCGAACGCGGGACGTTCCCGCCAGGGACCCGTCTGTCCGAAGCCCGAGATGGAGCAGTAGACGAGATCCGGCTTCACGGCGACGAGGGTGTCGTGGTCGATGCCGAGGCGCTTGGCTACCCCGGGGGCGAAGTTCTCCACGGCCACGTCGGACTTCCGGGCGAGGTCGCAGACGATCTCGCGTGTCTCGGCCCGACCGAGATCGAGGCCGACGCTCTGCTTGCCCACGTTGATCCGCGTGAAGTACGTGCTCTGATCGTCGCGGCTCGCGTCGAGCTGGAGATGGCCCTTGCGCATGTCGTCGCCGCCGCCCTTGCGCTCGATCTTGACCACGCGCGCGCCGAGATCGGCCAAGAGACGCGTGCAATACGGCCCGGCGAGCACGCGGGTGAAGTCGAGGACGATGAGATCTGCGAGTGGCGCCATCGGATCGGACACCGCGCGAGTATAGCAGAGGGCTCTACCTGCCGTTGACGGGGCGCGCCGGCGCCGCCTACACTCCCCCGGTGCGGACGTGCTCGCACCACTTCGACAGGAGGCCCCAGCCATGATCGAGTTCTTCAACCCTCCCGACGCGCCGGCTCCGGGGGCGTTCTCCCGCGCCACGCGCGCGGCCGGCCTCGTGTTCGTGTCGGGCACGGGAGCCGGCAACGACATCGGCGGCACCGCCCGCGAGGGCACGGCCACCGAGCAGACGCGCTGGGCTCTCGAGAACGTGGCGGCGATCCTTCGCGCGGCGGGCTCCTCGCTGGATCGCGTGGTGCAGATGACGCTGCTCATTCAAGATCCCGCCGACTATCGCGAGATCAACGCCGAGTACGTGAAGCATTTTCCCGGCGGCCTGCCCGCGCGGCACACCGCGCGCTTCGGCGTGCCGACCAAGGCCAAAGTCGCCTTCGCTTGCATCGCGTTGGCGCCGGATGCCTCGCGGAGCTGAGACCTTCGTGGATTCCGAGCCACTGGCTCCCGCCATCGAGGGTCATCGGGAGACACTCCGGCGCTTCCTCGAGGCGGAGGTCCTTCCCGCCGAGCGCCGCGACGGCGTGCGGGAGGAGGGGCAGGCCACGCCCGCGCTTCGCCGCTGGGCCCGCACGCGCTCCGCCGAACTCGGGCTCTATCGGGTCCTCCAGCCCGCGGAGCTGGGCGGCGGCGGACTGGGGCCGCTCGGCCAGGTCGCCCTCCACGAGGAGCTCGCACGCTCGCTGTGCGTTCTCCACGACTGCATCCTGGGAGGTGACGGCGGCCTGCTGAAGCTGGCCGTGGGAGCGCAGCGCGAGCGATTCCTCCTGCCCGTGCTTCGCGGCGAACTCACCGCCTCGCTCGCCTTCACGGACGGGCGGGAAGGGCCACGCACCACGGCGGCGCGACGCGGCAACGGCTTCGTGATCTCCGGGGTGAAGTCGTTCGTCACGGGCGGGCCGCAGGCCGATCTGCTCGTCGCCATCGCCCGGGTGACGGACAATCCGGGCGGTCCCACCGGCACCGCCGTCTTCGTGGTGCGGCGCGATGCCCCCGGCGTCATTCTGCGGCGAGAGACCCGTACTCTCGACGGCGCGCTCCACGGCGAGTTCGAGCTGGCGCAGGTGGCCGTGACCATGGACGATGTCATCGGCGAGATCGGCCAAGGCCTGCCGCGCGCGCTCGAGAGCATCACCGCGCTGCGTTTGCGGGTGGCGGCCACCGCCTGCGGCGCCGCGCGCTGGACGCTCGATCACGCCCTCGCCCAGGCGCGCCGTCCGCACCGGACCGGCGTCTCCCTGGGCGAGCGCGAGCAGGTGCAGGCCATGCTCGGCCAGAGCGCGATGGAGCTCTTCGCGGCGCGCGCGGCCGTCTACGCGGCCGCTCGGGCGGCGGAGGCGGGCGAGGGCGCCGAGGTAGAGGTGGCAATGGCCAAAGCCGTGGCCACGGAGACGGTCGCCCACATCGTGGATCGGGCGATGCAGCTCTCGGGCGGCGCCGCGGTGGTGGAGGGACATCCTCTGGCGCGGCTGTATCGTCGCATTCGATCGTGGCGAATCGCCGAGGGCACCACCGAGATCCTGCGGCTCACCGTGGCGCGGCGGCTGCTCGGTCCCCCGCCGGCCGAACAAGGAGATCGAACGCATGCGTCCCAATAAGCTCCGGGAGCTCCTGCGGGCAGGCAAGCCGACCCTCGGCACCCACATCCACTCCGCGTGGCCCGCCACCATTGAGCTGGTTGGGCATTCTGGCTTGTTCGACTACGTGGAGTTTGCCGGAGAGTACGCGCCCTACGATCTGTTTGCCCTCGAGAACCTCGCGCGCGCCGTCGACACCTTTCCCCACCTGTCTGCCATGATGAAGATCGAGCAGCAGCCCCGGACCTATCTCGGGGTGCGCGCCATCGGCTCGGGAATCCAGAATCTGCTTTTCGCCGATCCACGCACGCCCGCCGACGTGGCGGAGTGCGTGGCCGCGGTGAGAGCGGAGGTGCCCGGGCACGGTGGCGTCCACGGGGTGGGCATGCGCCGCGACGTCGGCTACGTCATCGACGTGGGTTCGCCCGCTTTCGTCCAGGCCCTCGACGACGCGGTGGTGGCCGTCATGATCGAGAAGGCGCCCGCGGTGGAGAACCTGGAGGCCCTGCTCGCCGTGAAGGGCGTGGACATGGTGCAGTTCGGCCCCGCGGACTATTCCATGTCCATCGGTCTCGCCGGGCAGTGGGACCATCCCCGCGTGGTGGAGGCGGAGCGGCGGATGATCAGGACGGCGCTGGCCGCGGGCATCGCGCCGCGAGCGGAGATCAGCCGACCCGAGCAGGCCAAGCCATATCTCGATCTGGGCGTCCGTCATTTCTGCATGGGGTGGGACGTCGAGATCCTCTTCGAGTGGTTCAAACGCGAGGGAGACACCATGCGCAAGATCCTGGAGGGCCGGTGAGATGCGAGCATCGTTCTACGAGGGCGCGGGACGTTTCCGGACGGGCACAGCCCCTGAACCCAAGGCGGGCGAAGGTGAGGCGGTCCTCAGGATGAAGCGAGTAGGGATCTGCGGTACGGATCTCCACATCTTCCAGGGGCACCTGGATCAGCGCGTGCCCAAGGGCGGCATCATCGGTCACGAGACCTTCGGCGAGATCGCGGAGGCACCGCACGGCAGCGGGCTCTCGTCGGGTGATCGCGTCGTGGTAGAGCCATTGCGCGTGTGTGGAGCCTGCCGCGCCTGCACCATGGGCGCGCCGTTTCTCTGTTACAAACTCAAGGTCCTGGGCGTGGACGTGCCCGGCGGCATGCAGGAGTACTGGGCGGTGCCCACCGATCGCATCATCAAAGTGCCCGCCTCCCTTACCGACGAGCACGCCGCGGTGATGGAGCCGTTGGCTATCGCCACCCACGACGTCACGCGGGCCAAGGTGGGTCCGGGCGACGCCGTGCTCGTCTTCGGGGGCGGCCCCATCGGCGCCCTCATCGCGCTGGTCTCCCGCCATCGCGGCGCCCGCGTCATCGTCTCCGAGGTGAATCCGTACCGGGTTGACTTGCTGAAGTCCCTCGGCCTCGAGGTGGTCGGCCCCGGCGTAGACGTGGTCAAGTTCGCGAACGACTGGACCAACGGGGAGGGCGTGGACGTGGCCTTCGAGGTCACGGGCAACGCGGCAGCGGTACGGCTCATGACGGATGCCGTGCGAGTATGGGGAACCATCAGCGTGGTCGCCATCCACGCCGAGCCCATGGCCGTGAATCTCTACCCCATGTTCGCCCGCGAGCTGACCATGCACGGAAGCCGGCTCTACGCGCGCGCGGACTGGGAGGAAGCGATCCGCCTCGCCGCCGCCGGCGCGGTGCCCGTCGGCCCACTGGTGAGCCACCAGATTCCCCTGGAAGGGCTTCAGCAGGGCATGGAGCAGGCCCTCAAGGGCGGACCGGTGATGAAGGTCCTCGTGGACCTCTCGGCATGAGCGCTCCCCTCGGGACCGCCGCGGTTGAGCGGCTCGGGCGTCTGGAGTAGACTGCCGCCATGCCCACCGCGCGCGTCAACGGAATCAACATCTTCTACGAGGAAGCAGGAGCGGGCGTCCCACTGGTCTTCGTCCACGAGTTCGCGGGCGAGGCGAAGAGCTGGCACTTGCAGATGCGCTTCTTCGCCCGGCGCTATCGCTGTATAGCCTTCAATGCCCGCGGCTATCCACCATCGGACGTGCCCAACGATCCCAAGGCCTACTCGCAGGACCTCGCCGCCTCCGACATCGTGGGGCTCCTCGACGCGCTCAAGATCGACAAGGCTCACGTGTGCGGCCTCAGCATGGGCGGCTACGCCGTGCTCCACTTCGGGCTGCGCTGGCCGGAGCGCGCCAATTCCCTGGTGGTGGCGGGCGCCGGCTACGGCAGCGTGCGGAGCGAGACGGAGAAGTTCCGGCGTGACGTGGCACAGACCGCGGATCTCTTCGAGCGCGACGGCATGAAGGCGGTGGCGGAGTTCTACACGAAGGGCCCCACCCGCGTG
>DATGCY010000123.1:0-3316 GCA_035311385.1 Candidatus Methylomirabilota bacterium | reverse complement strand
GGTGCGGCCGAGTCCGCGCCTGACGCGCGCGGCCTGGGACAGCCGCGTCACGTCCTCGCCACCGAGGAAGATCTGGCCGGCCGAGGGCGCGAGCCGCCCGGTGATCATGTTGACGAGCGTGGTCTTGCCGGCGCCGTTGGGACCGATGAGTGCGTGACGGACGCCTGCCTCGAGCCGGAGGTCCACACGATCGGCCACGGTCAGCGCGCCGAAGCTCTTGCAGAGGGCGCGGGTCTCGAGGGCGAGCGTCATGCCATTCCTCGCCGCCGGCGGCGCGCAGCGAGCGCGTCGGCGATTCCGAGCAGCCCGCCGCGTGCGAAGAGGACGACGAGGACGAGGATCAGGCCGATGCCGAGGTACCAGTACTGCGGGAACTGCTTGGCGAGCACGTCCTGCGCGATGAGGTAGGCGAGGGGGCCGACGAACGCCCCGTAGAGTCGACCCACCCCGCCGAGCACCAGCATGACGACCAGCTCGCCCGACGGCTCGAACCCGAGGACGTTGAGCCCCACGAACTGATTGGTCTGGGTGAGCAGCGCGCCGGCCACCCCGGCGATCGTGGCGGCGAGGGTGTAGGCGATCAGTAGCCGCCGGTACACGGGCGCACCGATCGCGTGCATGCGTGGGGTATTCTCCCGGATTCCCGTCAGCGCTGCCCCGAATGGCGAGTAGACGAGACGGCGCACCACCCACCAAAAGGCGAACAGCATGAGCAGGCAATAGAGATAGGCGGTCTTGCCGAAGAGATCGAAACGGAACAGGCCGAGGATCGGCGCAATGGTCACGCCGCTGAGGCCGTCGGCGCCGCCGGTGATGGGGGTAGCCTTGTTCGCGATCTCGAGACACACGGCGGCGATGGCCAGCGTCAGCATCAGCTGAGTGAGGCCGCGCGTTCGGAGAATCACGGCACCCGTCGCGACACCCAGGAGAGCCGCGGCGACGGCCGCGGCCGCCAGCAAGATGAGGGGATCGTGCAGCCCGACCCTCGCGGCCAGGATCCCCGCCGTATAGGCGCCGAGGCCGAAGAAGGCGCTGTGGCCGAGCGTCGCGATGCCGGCGTAGCCGAGGATCAGGTCCAGGGAGAGCGCGAAGAGGATGTAGGTCAGGATGCGCGCGCCAAACAGCAAGTACTCCGGGAGCAGGAAGAAGACAGCCACCGCGGCGATCCACGGCAGCCATTCCGTCCAGCGGATGGTCGGGTCGGCGCCGTAGCCCGCGGGGCGTTTCACGCGCGCGCTCCGAAGAGACCGGCTGGGCGCCACAGGAGGAGTGCGATGGTCGCCGCGTAGATGAAGAACGCGCCGAACTGGGGCAGCCAGTACTTGCAGGCGGTATCGCTGACCCCGATCAGCAGCGCGGCCACGAACGGCCCGCGGAGGCTGCCCAGACCGCCGACCGACACCACGATCAGGAAATAGACGAGGTGCTCGAACGGGTACGTCGGCTGGATGGCGATGATCTCTGCGCCGAGCGCGCCACCGAGCCCGGCCAGGCCGCTGCCGAGTGCGAAGGTCGCGGTGAAGAGGCGCCGCGTGTTGATGCCGACCGACTGGGCCATCGCCCGGTTGTCGACGGTGGCTCGCACCATGGCGCCCCACAGCGTGCGCTCCACCGTGAACCAGAGGACCGCGATCATCACGGCGCTGAAGACGATGAGGAAGACACGATAGGCGGGGAAATCCCTGCCGAGAAGATGGAGCTGGCCCTTCAGGGCGGCGGGCAAGTACACCGGCTGCTGGAGCGTGCCGAAAACTATCTGGGCGATGGCGACCGCCATGAAGATGAGCCCGATGGTGAAGAGCACCTGCTCGAGCTCGCTGGCCTCGTAGAGGCGCGAGTAGAGGCCGCGCTCGAGCACCACGCTCCCGGCCGCCACGAGGACGAAGGCGAGGGTGAGGGCGACGGGAAAGGGCAAGCCGAAGCGCCCGAGGGCCGAGGTGAGGACGTAGCCCCCGGCCATCGCGAACACACCGTGGGCGAGGTTCGTGAACCCCATCAGTCCCATGGTGACGGACAGCCCTACGGAGATGACGTAGAGGATCATCCCGTAGGCCACGCCGTGGAAGGCGATGCTGATCAGCGACGAGACGAGGGCGTCCAGGCTATTTCTTCTTGTTGAATTCCTTCCAAGGATCCTTCAGGGCGGTGGCCAGCGTCTCGACCTCGACGTTGGCGAGCACGCCACCCACCTTGCGCACCTCGCGCCGGTACTCGTTCTGGACCACGTCACGCGTCTCCGGGTCGATAGCGATCGGGCCACGCGGGCTGTTCGGGTTCTTGTACTGCTTGAGCAGCGCCATCGTCTTGTCAGGGTCGACCCTGCCATGCTGTTCACGGATGACGTGGAAGATCGCCTC
The DNA here is from genome assembly GCA_035311385.1 of Candidatus Methylomirabilota bacterium. Taxonomy (GTDB): domain Bacteria; phylum Methylomirabilota; class Methylomirabilia; order Rokubacteriales; family CSP1-6; genus AR37. The sequence continues at coordinate 959 of DATGCY010000123.1, read as the reverse complement.
CATGGCGTCGTAGGCGCCGACCACGAGGAACCCGGGGAAGAGCTTCTCGCCGTACTCCTTCTTGTAGGCGGCCACGAAGGCCTTGTTGGCCGGGCGGTCGGAGGCCGCCGAATAGTGATGCACCGTGATGACACCGAGCGCCACGTCTCCCATGCCCTGGAGCTCCTCGTCGGTGGTGAGGTCGCCGGGGCCGATGAACTTGATCCCGGCCTTGTCGAGGCCGAGGTCGCCATACGCTTTCATGATCGCGGTGGCCTGCTTGCCCGCGGGGATGAAGGAGAACACGGCATCCGGCCTGGCGTCCTTCACCCGTTGCATGTAGGGCACGAAGTCGGGGTTGGCGAGCGGGATCCGCACGCTGGCCACGATCTCGCCGCCGACTTCCTTGAAGCCCTTGATGAAGGCCTCCTCCGCCTCGTGGCCGGGCGCGAAGTCGCTCACGGCGGTGTACACGCGCTTGTACTTCTTGGCCGCCCACTGTCCCAGGGGATAGCTCGACTGCCACAGCGTGAACGACACGCGCGCGAAGTACGGCGACATGTACGGGACGTCGACGCCGGCGGCGTTGGCGCTGATGAACGGCACCTTCGCCTCGGCGGTGAGGGGGGCGATGGCGCGCGCGTTCGGGGTCCAGATCACCCCGGTGATGAACTGCACTTTGTCGCGCACGATCAGCTCCTGCGCGACGCGCTTGGCGTTGTCGGGATTCGGGCCGGTGTCGTCGCGGACGATCAGCTCGACCTTCACGCCGGGCGGCAGCTTGTCGCCGTTGAGCTTCATGAAGAGCTTGAGTCCCTTGTCGAGCTGGTCGCCCTGCGGGGCGCCGGGGCCGCTGTAGGTGTTGATGAACCCGACCTTGACCGTCTGTGCGTGCGCTGGCCCGTGCCCCGCCAGCACCGCGGTGACGATCGTCAGGGCAGCGGCCATCGCTTTCATCGTCTTGGTCATCGAGCCCTCCT
>DATGCY010000122.1:0-21711 GCA_035311385.1 Candidatus Methylomirabilota bacterium | reverse complement strand
ACAGTCGTCCACGCTCTGCACCACGGAGGCGAGGAGCCGCTCTCCCCGCCGCACTTCCTCCTCGGTGAGCCGGAGCGACTGCTGCATCTGTTGGAAGGAAGTGACCAGCTCCTCTGCCTCGTCCTTCGAGATGGTGAAGTGGTCCTCCACGATCATGCGGGCGGCCGCCGCCCCCAGCGAGGCGGCAAGCAGCCGCTCGAAGCGGATGCGCAGCTCGAGGAGCTCGGGCACCGACAGCTCCGTGGGCGACTTGCCGCGGAAGAGCTCGCGCACGATGGCCTCCGCCTCCTCGTCGCCCACGTAGTTGTGCACGAGGCGGTCGATCTCCGTGGCGGAGAGGATGGCCGGCGAGCCGCCCAGGTGCTTGTCTTCGCCCGGCGCCCCCACGAAGGCCGCGGCCTGGAAGCGGTCATCGGCGTCTTGCTCCGTGAGGAGCGAGACCATCACGAAGAGCGTCACGTTCACGAAGAGCGACCAGAAGATCCCATGAGTGGTCGTGTCGAGGCCGGTGAGGCCGAGGAGCGCGTTGGGCCTCAGCCACCCGAGCCCCCAGGGGCCCTGCTCGAGCACGGAGGGCGACACGAGCCCTTCCTTGACGAGAGCGGGAATGACGAGGGTGTAGCACCAGAGAAGGAAGCCCGACGAGATGGCCACGGTGGCGCCCCGGCGATTGCCGCGCCGCCAGTAGAGGCCGAGGAGGATGGCAGGCGCGCACTGGGTCACCGCCACGAAGGAGAGCACGCCCATCTCCACGAGGAGGAGCTGACCGCCCTCCATACGCGCCCACGCGAAGCCGAGGGCGATCACCCCCAGCATGGCCACGCGCGTGTAGAAGAGGGTCACCCCGTAGATATCCTCGGTGCGCCGCCGGCGCAGCAGCATGGGGAGGATGATGTCGTTGGTGATCATCTTCGAGAGGGCGAGGGAGTCCACGACGATCATGGCGGTGGCCGCGGAGAAGCCGCCGAGGAAGACCACCACCGAGACGAAGTGGCTGTTGAAGGCCAGGGGCAGCCGGAGGATGAAGCTGTCCGCCAGGGCGGTCGACTCGGGGAAGGCGAGGAGACCCGCGAAGGCGATGGGCAGCACGAAGAGGTTCATGAGGAAGAGGTAGAGGGGGAAAGACCAGGCCACCGCGTCCACGTCGCGCTCGCGTGGATTCTGCACGACGAGGACATGGAACTGTCGCGGCAAGAACATGACGGCCATCATGGAGATGAGGAGAAGGGCGGCCCAGCGCGCGTAGGACGTCGTCTCCGGACGATCGAGCACGAGGAGCCGAGCCCAGCCCGGGTCCGCGGTGATGCTGCCGAAGATCTGGCCGAGCCCGCCGAAGAGACCCCAGGTCACGTAGATTCCCACGGCGAGGAAGGCGACCAGCTTCACCACGGACTCCACGGCCACCGCGGTCATGAGCCCCGTCTGCTGCTTGGTGAAGTCGAGGTTGCGCGCGCCGAAGAGGATGCCGAAGAGGGCGAGGGTCACCGCCACGAGCAAGGTGGGATCGAACACATTGAAGACCGATCGCTCGTGGAGAATCATGGTGAAGGAGGCGGAGACGGCCCGGAGCTGTAGCGCGATGTAGGGGATCATCCCCGCCACCGTCACCGCGGCTACCAGGGTCCCCAGCGACGCCGACTTGCCGTAGCGGCTCGACACGAAGTCGGAGATGGACGTGATCCGCTGTTCCTTGGACACGCGAACCAGCTTGCGCAGGAGCACCGGCCACAGCAGCGCGACGCACGTGGGCCCGAGATAGATGGTGAGGAACTCCAGGCCGCGGTTGGCGGCCAGGCCCACGCTGCCGTAGAAGGTCCACGCCGTGCAGTACACGGACGCCGCGAGGACGTAGGTGATGGTGCGGATGCGGCCCCGGCGGAGGCGGTCGGCGAAGGCCTCGCCCGCGGAGGCGACGAGGAAGAGGAAGACCAGGTAGCCGAGAAGGATGGCGAGAAGCGTGGGCTGGCTCACCCAGCTCATTCGTCTTCCTCCGAAGCCCGCCGGCGCACCGCGGACACGATCAGCACCACCACGATGCCCGCCCACACTGCGAACAGATAGAGGGCGAGGGCGGGCACGCCGAGGACGAGCACGGGGCGGTTGGCGATGGCGAGGAGCGGCCAGAGCAGGCACGCGCCGAAGAGGGCGAAGCAAGCGACCAGGAGCTCCGGGGCCTTCATTGGCTTGCGGAATTATAGGAGGGTGGGGCGCGGCCACGCAACGCGCGGCCGGTGGGGACGGCGGACGGCGGGAGGAGGCGGCTCAGTCGCGCCTGGGCAGGAAGCGCTCGGCGAGCAGGGTCTGAAAGGTCTGCTCGAGCTCCGCGGCCACCGCGTCTGCCACCTCGTCGGGCCCTCCCGCTCGCTCCATCCACTCGCCGTGTCCCCAGCCCTCGAGATAGGCGTCCTCCTCTGTCGAGCCGTCGCGCATGGCGAGGGCGTCGATGAGGTCCTGGAACCTCTGGGAGAGCTGACGCTGGGCCGTCCGGTCGCCCTCGGCTGCCTCGACCAGCGAGGGAATGTCCTGCCAGTGCACGACGCGGTAGCGAGCCATGGTCGACGCGGCCGATTCTATCGAAACGACCGGCGATTGCTTGACAAAGATGTACCCCACCCCTACCCTTTGCTGACGATAGCGACAGTGACCATGTGACGACGGCAAGAAGCGGCGGACCTTAACCTGATCGGTCCACGGTCAACATGCGAAAGCATGTCGAGGATGAACGGTCGTACCTAACCAGAGTGCCCCACGGTCAACATGCAACAGAATGTTGAGGATGAACGGTCGTACCTAACCAGAGTGCCCCACGGTCAACATGCGAAAAGCATGTTGAGGACAAAATGATCGACGTCAAGACGGCGGACCGCGAGCTCCAAACCTACATCCGTCCGCAGACCTTTCCGGTGGCCATTCGCATGCTGAAGCCGGGGGAGCCCATCCCCGACCGCGCGCGGCGCCCGGCCCGTGACTTCAAGAAACTCAGCATGTCCTGCCAGGTCATCGACATGGCGCGACGCTACGGCTGGATGATCGCCCTCACTCGCGAGGACCACATTTGCTCGCTCGGCATCACCGCCATCGGCTTCGACAAGCCCCTGCCCATCTACAACGTGGGCACGCTCTGCGAGGGCATGTACACGGAGACGAAAGAGGCGGGACAGCGCTCCGAGGCGGCCATCGACAAGTTCGCCCCCGGCGAGTACGAGACTGTGCTGGTGGCCCCCCTCGATCGCGCCATCTTCGAGCCGCATCTCGTCTGCGTGTACGCGAATCCCGCCCAGGTGATGCGGCTCACCCAGGCCGCCCTCTGGAAGCGAGGGGGCCGGCTGCACTCCTCGTTCGAGGGTCGCGCGGTGTGCGCGGACATCATCGTGACGACCATGCAGACGGGCGAACCGCAGGTGATCCTTCCCTGCTCGGGCGATCGAATCTTCGGCCAGACCCAGGATCACGAGATGGCCTTCGCTATTCCGTGGGCCCGCATAGAGGACATCGTCGAGGGCCTGCGCGGCACGCACAATGGCGGCATCCGCTATCCCATCACCCAGTTCATGGAGTACGAAGCGAAGCTGCCTCCGCGCTATATGGAGGTGAACCGGCTGTGGGACGCGGAAAAGGGCAAGAGCTCGCTGACCAATCGCGAGCGGGTGGTCGCCGCCTACAAGCGCTCCTTCGCGGACCGTGTGCCCGTCTATCCCATCGTGGCCTCGTTCGCGGGCACCCTGGACGGTCAGTCCATCGAGGAGTACTGCACGAGCCCGATCAAGGCCATCCGGGCCATGATGAACTACTACGAGCGCTACCAGCCCGACGTGGTCCTCGCCTACAACGACCTCGCCAAGGAGGCGGAGGCCTTCGGCTGCAAGGTGAAGTACTCCGATTACGTGGTGCCCTCCATCGAGGGACACGTGCTGGAGGACAAGGCGAACCTGGCCAAGCTCAGCATGCCCGATCCGTACGCCACCGCCCGCCTCCCCGGCTTCCTCGAGCAGTGCGAGGCCCTCGTCAAGGCCGCGCCACCCGCGGCCATGGGGGCGGTGGCGGTGGGCCCGTGGACGATCGCCATGCTGCTGCGCAATCCGGAGATGATGCTCCTCGACACCTTCGAGGATCCCCAGTTCATCCACGATGTGATGCGGCTCACCACCGACTTCTGCAAGACGTGGGGGGAGGCCATCGCCAAGACCAAGATCGGGCTCAGTTTCTCCGAGCCCACCGCCTCCATCAGTCTCGTCTCGCCGGACAACTACCGTGAGTTCATCGCGCCCTATCACAAGGAGCTGGTCGACCACTTCAAGGCCAAGAAGGTTGGGCTCACCACCCACATCTGCGGCACCACCTATCCGATCTTCGAGGACATCATCGGCTGTGGGTTTACCACCGTGTCCTTCGATCTCGACCAGCAGGCCGATCCCAAGCTCTACGTGGACCAACTCACCCGCTTCATGGAGGTCGCCAAGGGGCGCGCGGTCGCCATCGGCAACGTGGACGCGACCAAGTTCGAGAAGACGACCAGGGCGGAGATGGAGGCGGACGTGCGGCGCTGCATCGACAGCGCGGCCCGGCACTCGGGCTTCATCCTCTCGACCTCGTGCGAGATCCCCCCGCGGTCGAATCCCGAGATCGTGAAGTGGTTCATGGACGCCGCCCACGAGTACGGGCGCTACGAGCGTGTCCTCGGCTAGACGAGCGGCGCTGCTTCACACACCAAGGGCGCGGGGAATCCCCGCGCCCTTTTCCGTTCGGTGCTCTGGCTAGCTAGGCGCCGGCTACCACTTGAAGGGCTTCTTGGAGGGTGGCACGCCGTACGCGCCGCGATCGCCGCCCCCGAATCCTCCGCCCCGCCCGCCGCCTGGGCGACCGCCGCCCGGCCGGCCACCGCCTCGCGGCCCGCCGCCGCCCGCGCCCGGGGCCTTGGGAGTGGAGAGATTCACGGTGAGCTTGCGCCCGTCGAGGTCCTTGCCGTTGAGCTCCGAGATGGCGCGCTGAGCCTCCTCGGCCGTGGCCATCTCCACGAAGCCGAAGCCACGGGACTGTCCGGAGAACTTGTCGGTGATGACCGCCGCGGACTCCACGGTGCCGCACTGGGCAAAATATTCCCGCAGCGTCTCGCTCGTCGTCGAGTACGACAACCCGCCCACATAGAGTTTGGAAGCCATGCGGATCTCCTTGCAGTCGCTCTTCCGCCTTGATGCACGCCCCAATACTCGGAAGAGCCAATATCGGAGGCGAGGGCGCCGGCTGCGCCGCTACGGCCTTAGTCTACACCATATGCGCAGCTGTGCCGCCACTCGCGAAATGAGACGACGCTACGGCAGGGGCCAGCCGGCCGCTCCGGGATCGTGAAACGTAGTCGGTTAATCGACGTGCGTCTGAGCACGATCGGGCTCGACCGCCTCCGTGAAGGGAACGGTGCTGTCCTGGCGACACGCACGCTCACGCGAGCGGATGGCTCCCTGGGCGTTCGACGAGGTCTAGCGGCATGCCGCCTCGACGGCGACGTGAGCTGCGGTATCGCTCGACGCGGCACGACGCGCCGCTCGCTCGTCCTTGACCACGAGATCCTGGACGTCGAACGGATCGCGGACCACACGGAAGCCGTGGAGCTCGAATGTCACCTGCTCGTCCATCGTGCGACCAGCGGTGAGCCTGATCACCACGGGCACGTCGGGCGCCACGACGTCGAAGAGCTTCGCCAGCTCGCCCGCGGACGTGGTCACCAGATCAGAGGAGACGATGATCAGCGATACCGGTGTCTCCAAGAGCAGCCGGAGGCCGTGGCAGAAGGCGCCGGTCATGCGCACGGCGATTCCCTGTTCAACGCACTTGAGGCCGACCGCGTCGGTCAGCGCACGATTCCCATCGATCATCAACACGCGTGTCATGAAGTTCCTCTCTGTGGGGTGTGATTTCGAAGCCTTCAGAAGCGGAGCAAGCACGATGCCATTATCTTTGATGCGCGGGAAGTCCCCATGGTTGCAAATCCCCGGAAATTTTCTCCCGAGTCCTCTCGTTGAAGAATCGGGCGGAATGCCCGGAACAAGTGCAGACGCCGCTCCGAGCTCGAGCGAGGCGGATCGGGGGCCGAGCCAGGAAAGCCGGACCCGCGTCAGTCGCGCGGCGCCTCCTTGAAGTCGATGACCCGCTCGCACCAGGCCGCTGCGGCGAGCAGTCGCGCTTCCGCCCAGGGAGCGCCCGTGAGCTGCACGGCGAAGGGCAGACCGTCGTGCGCGAGGCCCGTGGGAAGGGAGATGGACGGCATGCCCGCCGAGCTCCACGGCGCGCAAAAATACGGCTCACCGGTGGACTCGAGACCCTTTGGGGCGGGACCGGTCGCCGTCGGCGAGACGAGGGCATCGTAGCGCGCGGCGATCGCCCCCATCTCCGAGCGAAACCTCCGTCGAAGCGCCTGCGCGGCGAGATAGTCGACGGCGCCGATGCCGAGCCCGGCCTTGACCGCCTCTCCGATGTGCTTCGGGTAGTCGGCCGCATTCTTCGCATAGAGCTCGCGATGAAAGGCCGCCGCCTCCGCGCGCACGGTCATGTCGCCGGCGGCGTGAATCCCCTCGAACGAAGGCGCGAGCGGCGCCTCCTCTACCCGCGCGCCCGCCTTGCGCAGCATTTCCAGCGTCGCCTCGATCTGGGCCACGTTCGCCGCCTCCGCCTTCCCGAGCAAGGGGCGCAGGACACCGAGGCGCGGCGCGGCCGGCGCGCCCAGCGCGCTCACGTAGTCGTCCACGGGCATCGACACGGAGTGCGGGTCAGCGGCGTCGTGGCCGGCCATGATCGCCAGCGCGAGTGCGGCATCTTCCACCGAGCGGCATAGCACGCCCACGTGATCCAGGCTCCAGGCGAGCGGGGTGACGCCCGTGGCGCCGATGCGGCCGTGTGTCGGCTTGAAGCCGACCACTCCGCAATAGGCGGCGGGACGCAGCACGGAACCTACCGTCTGCGTTCCCAGCGCGAGAGGAACCATGCGCGAGCCCACCGCGGCTCCCGACCCGCTCGACGAGCCACCCGGGGTGTGCGCGGGATTCCACGGATTGCCGGTGGGCGTGGGATCGCGAAGGGCGAACGCTGTGGTGGTGACCTTGCCGAGGATGACCGCACCAGCCGCCCGGAGGCGCGCCACGGAGACGGCGTCAGCGTTCGGCCGTCGGTGCGCCCACGCTCCCGCGCCGGAGGTCGTGGTGAGCCCCGCCGCGTCGTAAATGTCCTTGAGAGCCACGGGCACGCCGTGGAGCGGGCCCACGAAGCGTCCCTCGCGCGCCTCGATGTCTCGCTGGACGGCGACCCGGGCCGCCGCGTCGCGATCCAGGTGCACCCAGGCCTTCAGCGTCGGCTCCGCTGCGTCAATGCGCTTGAGGCACGAGGCGAGGAGGTTGGAGGGTGACAGCGCGCCCGAGCGAATGCGGCGAGCGGCTTCCGCGGCGGTGACGTTGTAGAGGTCGGGCATGCGAGGGCTCCTGAGGGCTACTGGAGGGCGTCGAGCACTTCCGCGACCACTTCAAAGCGACCGAAGGAAGGCATGAGATACGCGCCGGCGTAGCGCCCGCGGAGGTGCGACACGAGGGCCTGGGCCGTCTCGATGCCTGCGCGCAAGCCCCGCTCTCCCGCTTCCTTCATGCGGGAGCGCACCCCATCGGGCACGGAGATGCCGGGCACCTCGTTGTGCAGGAACTCCGCGTGACGCGACGAGTGCAGCGGCAGCACGCCGACCACCACCGGGATGGGCGACCGCGTCCGCTGGAAGAATCGCTCCAGTACCTCGAGGTCGTACACGGGCTGCGTTTGGCACCAGCGCGCCCCCGCCTCGGCCTTGGCGAGGAGCCGCTCCATCTCGCGCGAGGGTTCCGTGGCCGCGGGATCGAGAGCAGCCCCCACGCAGAAGGCCGTGGGCTCGCCCACGGAGTTGCCGGTGGCATCGCGGCCTTCGTTCATGCCGGTGAGGATGCGGATGAGCCCGATGGCATCCACGTCGAAGACGGCGGTGGCGTTGACGTAGTCGCCCGAGCGCGGCGGATCGCCCGTCATGGCCAGGATATTCCGGATGTTGAGGGCATGCGCACCAAGGACGTCCGCCTGGATGCCCATGAGATTCCGGTCGCGGCAGGTGAAATGCATGTTGATGTCGAGCCCGGTCGCCTCGCGGACCAGGATGGCGGTGGGCAGCACCGACATGCGCACGCGCCCGAGGGAGCCGTCGTTGATGTCGACGATCTCCACTCCACGCTCCTTGAGGAGCTTGGCGCCCTGCACGAGCTTCTCGATGTTGTGGCCCCGCGGCGGATCGAGCTCCACCGTGACCATGAAGTCGCCCTCGTCGACCTTGCGCTGGAGCAGCGTGGGCGCGGTGGTGGTGGGCAGGGTTGGCGCGGGCCTCGCCTCCGCGCGGGCCCGCTTCGGCGTCGACACGGAGACGGTGCCCGTGTGCGGCACGTGACGATCGACCGCCTCGCGCATGGCCCGGATGTGCTCGGCGTTCGTCCCGCAGCACCCCCCGACCATTCGCGCACCCGCCGCGAGCATCCGCGTCGCGTAGTCGGCCATGTAGGCAGGCGAGGAGATGTAGATGAGACGCTCGCCGATCCGGCTCGGCAAGCCCGCGTTGGGCTGGATGGCCAGGGCGAGGCCGCTCGCCTCTGGGAGCATCTGCTCCAGGACGTCGTAGAGCGTGCTGGAGCCTACCGAGCAGTTGGCGCCCACGACCTGCACGGGCAGCTCGCGAAGTGTTCGCACCACTTCCGTCGGCGTCTGGCCGAGGAAGGTCACGTGGTCCTGGGTGAAGGCGACCTGGGTCACCACGGGCAGGTCGGTGATGGCGCGGATGGCCTCCACGGCCATCCGCATCTCCATCAGGTCAGAGAAGGTTTCCACGACGAAGCCGTCGACCCCGCCCTCGAGGAGCCCCTCCGCCTGCTCCAGGAAGGCCGCCCGCGCCTCCTCCGGCGTGATGGAGCCGAGAGGCGCGAGATACTTGCCGAGCGGGCCCATGGAGCCCAGCACGAAGACGTCGCGGCCCATGGTCTCTCGAACGTCGCGCGCCAGCTTGACCCCGCGCAGATTGATGTCGCGCACGCGCGAGGACAGCCCGTGCACCGCGAGCTTGAAGCGGTTGGCGCCGAAGGTGTTCGTCTCGACCCAGTCCGCGCCTGCCTGGATGTACTCGGCGTGGATTCCCTGCACCACCTTGGGCTCGTTCACGTTGAGGACGTCGAAGCAGGCGTCGAGAGGCACCCCGCGCGCGTAGAGCATGGTTCCCATGGCCCCGTCGCCGAGGAGGGGGCGCTCGCGAAGCCGCTCGAGGAAGGCCGCGGCCATCACACCACCTGCCGCGCTCGCCCGGCGAGGGCGGCCGCCACGCGTCCGGCAACCTGATCCGGCGTGAGCCGGCTCGTGTCGACCGTGACATCGGCCTGCGCGTAGAAGCGCTTCCGATCCTCGTAGAGGGCGGCGGTCTGCTCACGCGTGCGCCCCTTCAGCATCGGGCGATCACCACCGCGCCGCGCTCGCTCGTACAGGGTCTCGAAGTCGCTCGCCAGCCACACCACCGTCCCGATGGCGCGCAGGGCCTCCGGTCGCCCCTCACGGCATGGCAGCCCGCCCCCCGTGGCGATCACATCGCCCCGCTTGAGGGCGAGGAGGCGGACCATGTCTTCCTCCAACGCACGGAAATAGGCCTCGCCCTGACTGGAAAAGATCTCGGGAATGGACCGGCTCTCGTGGGCGGTGATCATGTCGTCCGTCTCCACGAAGCAGCGTCCGAGGTGACGTGCGAGGATGCGGCCGACCGAGGACTTGCCCGCCCCCATGAAGCCCACGAGAATCACGTTGTCCGACATCGCTCCGACCATCGTATCATCGGCCGCGGCAGGGGCCCTACCGGCGCACGGTGACCAGGGCGGGCGCCCGCCGATAGGCGCACTCGCGCATCCAGCAGCGTCGGCATTGGGTGAAGTAGTGGTCGACGCGTACGGCCGGTCCCACGCCGACCAGGAAGGAGATGCTCTTGGCCGGCGTCATCACGCACGAGGCATTGAGGGTGACCCCGATCGGCTCACCCGCGCACAGCGCGAATAGGGCCGACTGCTCGGCGGTGTTCCAGCCCGCGTAGCCCGGGCTGATACGGTTGGTCACCTTGACCCCGGCCGGAATCGCCGCCTGACACAGGAGATCGTTGGCGTACTCGGCGAGGCTCTCCGCGGCGGCCGAACCGACGCTGTCGAGCATGACGGCGAGCGGCAGCTCCCGTGCGTCCCAGAGGTCTCGCACGCGCCACTCGATCGACTCGCCCACCGTGCAGATGCCCGCCCCGATCTCCTCCAGCGCGCCCCACCGTCGCGCGATCTCCGGGATGTGGAGGCTCTGACCGCCCGCTTCGATCAAATCCGGCCCCTGGCCCGTCACCTTCACCGTCCGGTACACGACGCGGGGCTCGATCAGCGACTCGCCGAGGCCGAGCGCCTCCTCGAAGAGCGCGAGGACGGTGGCATCTGGTACGTCCACGTCCTTCTTGTATCCCTGGAAGCGGAGGACCTCATCGCGATCCACCCGCAGCGGCACGTCGTCCAGCACCGCGGGACGGGGCGAGCGGACAGCGAGCGTCGCGCTCACTTCCCGCGTCGAGAGCGCACGACCTCGGCGATGAGGCGGATGTGCTCGGGGCCCGAGCCGCAGCAGGCGCCCACGATGTTGCAGCCGGCGTCCAGGAGGGCAGGATAGTCCTTGGCCATGGCCTCGGGTCCGAGTTCGTAGGTGGTGTGGTCGCCCCGCGTGATGGGCAGTCCCGCGTTCGGATAGGCGATGAGGGGCGCGTCGGTGATCGCGCGCATCTCGCGGATGATCACGATAGCGCGATCGGGCCCGCGACCGCAGTTCATGCCCACGATGTCCGCGCCCGCCCCGAAGAGGGTGCGGGCCACGTCGGCCGGGCTCTCGCCCCACATGGTGCGGTCGCGATCGTGCATCTCCTCGTACTGGAAAAACATGGTCGCCATCACGGGCAGGTCCGTCACCTGCTTGCAGGCGGCGATGGCCGCGGTGGCTTCCTGGGGGAACATCATGGTCTCGACGGCGAAGATCTCGACCCCACCCTCGGCGAGGGCGGTCGCTTGCTCCTTGAAGGTCTCGAGGTATTCCTCATCGGTTGCCACGTTGTCGCCGACACCGTAGTCGAGGGGAAGGCAGCTCGTGGGACCTATGGAGCCCGCGACGTAGCCCGCCGGCGGACACACCGCCCGGGCGAGCTGTGCGCCCTTCACGTTGAGCTCGCGCGTGCGGTCTCCGATCTTGTACTCGTTGAGCTTGAGCCGGGAGCCGCCGAACGTGTTGGTCTCCACGAAGTCCGAGCCCGCCCGGAAATAGCCCTGGTGAATGCCGCGGACCACGTCGGGATGCGTGTCGTTCCAGAGCTCCGGGCAGGCGCCGTTGAGCAGGCCCGCGTCGAAAAGGGCGGTGCCGTAGCCGCCGTCGAAGACGAGCCGCTCGCCTGCCTTCACCCGCTCCACGATCTCCCAGCCGCGCGGACGGGCCATCAGGCGGCCACCGCGACGCCGAGGAGCTCCTTGGCCCGCACCACGGCCAGCGTCGAGTCGCGGGCATAGCCGTCGGCGCCGATCTCGTCGGCGTACGCCTGGCTCACCGGGGCGCCTCCAATCATCACCTTCACTCGCTCCCGCAGCCCCGCCTTGGACAAGGCATCGATGGTGCGCTTCATGGCGGGCATGGTCGTGGTCATGAGCGCGGAGATTCCCACGATCTGCGCCCCGTGCTCCTCCACGGCGGCCACGAACTTCTCCGGCGCGACGTCGCGGCCGAGGTTGTGCACCTTGAAGCCGGCACCCTCGAGCATCATGGCCACGAGGTTCTTACCGATGTCGTGGAGATCTCCCTGCGCGGTGCCGATGACCACCACCCCGAGGGACTGTGACTCGCCTCCCGCCTTGGTGATGAGTGGCTTGAGGAGGTCGAGCCCCGCGTACATCGCGCGGGCAGAGAGCAGCACCTGGGGGACGTAGTACTCGTTGCGACGGAACTTCTCCCCGACCACGTCCATGCCGGGAATGAGTCCCCTGAAGATCAGGTCCTTGGGGTCCATGGAGAGCTCGAGGCCTTCCTTCGTCTTGCGGGCGACGGTGTCCTTGTCGCCGAGGATCAACGCCCTCGCCATGACCGGATAGTCGAAATCGTCGCTCATGCCCTGCTCGGGGTTCCTCCGGACTTGACGGTGGGATAGCCCGCCTTGCTCCACTCCCGCATGCCGCCGGCGACGTTGTGGAAACCGGTCATGCCGGCTCTCATGAGCGCGCTGATCACCGAACTCGACCGAAGCCCACCCGCGCAGAGCACGGCCTTCGGGCGGTCGGTGGGGATCTCCGCCATGCGCTCGACGGCCTGCCCCATGGGGATCTTGATCGCCCCCGCGATGTGGCCGTCGTCCCATTCCGCAGGCTCGCGCACGTCTACCACGACCAGGTCGGGCTGCTCCTCGCGCATGGTCGCCAGGTCGTGGACGGTGATCTGCGGCACCTTCGCCTCGGTCAGCCCCTCGCTCTTCCAGTCCGTCATGCCACGCTGAAGATAGCCGTCGATGTCGTCCATGCCCGCTCGGCCGAGACCCTGGACGGCCCGCGTAAGGTCGGACGGGCCGGTGGCGAGAAGGATGAAGCGGCTGTCTGGTGGCACCATCATGGCTACCCGGGCCGCGAAAGGATTACTCTCGATCCACACGTTGACCGAGCCGGGGATGTGTCCCTCGCCATACTCCGCCGGGCTCCGCGCGTCGAGGACGACGGCGCCCTTGAGCATCGCTTCCCGTGCCTGAGCGACCGTCAGGGGTTGAGGGTCGCCGGATGACGGCAGGGCCTGAGCGCGGTTCTTGGCGATGATCCGATCGAAGCTCGGAGGCTTGGGAGGCAGGCCCTGCATCAGGCCCTGGACGAACTCGTCGACGGTCTTCGCCTGTAAAGCGGGATTGAAGCGCCGCTCGAATCCGATGGTCGATCCCGGCTTCGAGGACATGGCCCGCCCGCAGGACGAACCGGCACCGTGCGCGGGGAAAACTTCCACGCTGTCGGGCAGGGTTAGGACGCGGCCGGTCAGGCTTTCGTAGAGGGTTGCGGCCGCCCGCTCGCCCCCGAAATCGGGCCGGCCAACGTCTCCCACGAAGAGAGTGTCACCGGTGAGGACGAACCACGGCTCCTCGCCGCGCGAGAGATCGGTCACGAGCAGGCAGATGCTGTCCGGCGTGTGGCCTGGGGTGTGGATAGCCCGGACCCGCACCGTGCCGATGGTGATGGCATCGCCATCCACGATGGGCGCGTTCGCGTAGGCAACCTCGGCAGCAGGATGGATATGGACGCGAGCACCCGTCTTGGCCGCCAGGGCCTGGTTGCCCGAGAGGTGATCGGCGTGGATGTGGGTGTCGACAATGTGGGTCAGCTCGAGGCCCTTTCGACGGGCCCAGGCCATGTAGTCGTCTACACGGTCCCGCCCCGGGTCCACGACCAGCGCCTCGCCCGCCTGGCTACAGCCGATCAGGTAGGAGATGCAGCCTGCGTCCTCGTTGACCATCTGCTGGAAGATCATGGCCTGCATCTTCCCACACGGCCTCCGTGCTTCGCAAGGAGGCTTGGGATAAGGGCGTAGCCGGCGCCGTCTCCTCGCCGACACATGTCGCGTAACTTGACCGTGGATTGGCTGTTAGACTAGACTCCGTGAAGTTTAATCACGACCGGATCGGAGGCCCTTAAGGGTCGCATGAAGATCAAAGTCCTCGGCTCATACGGCAGCGAGGGGCCGGGGCAACGCCCATCAGCCCTCCTCATCGACGACCGGGTCCTGGTGGACGCGGGCACGGTGGGGGGAGCCCTCTCGCCAGCCGAGCAGGTCGACGTGGAGTACGCCTTGGTGAGCCACGCCCACTTCGATCACATCGCGGGGCTCTGCTTCCTCACGGACACCCTGGCCATGCTGGCCCCCGAACGCCGGATCACCGCCTGCAGCCTGGGCTCGGTGATCGATAGCCTCCGCACTCACGTGTTCAACGACGTGGTCTGGCCCAACTTCGGAGCCATTCCCAGTCCCAGCGATCCCGTGCTCGGCTTCCGCTCCATGCCCGAAGAGGGCGAGGCCCGGGTGGGAGAGCTCTGGGTCACCCCCATTCAGGTCGAGCACACCATCCCCACCACGGGCTTCATCATCCACGATGGGGAGACGGGGTTCGTCTTCAGTGGCGATACGGGGCCGACCAAGAAGATCTGGCAGGCGGCGCGGGAGATGCGCGGCCTCAAGGCCGTGGTCGTGGAGACGTCCTTCCCGAATCGCATGGACGCGCTCGCCAAGACCTCCGGGCATCTCACCCCAGAGATGCTCAAGCGGGAGCTCGACAAGGCACCGCCTGACGTGCCGGTCTGGGTCTACCACGTGAAGCCGCAGTTGTATCAGGAAACGGCTGAAGAACTCGCCAAGATCGACTCCGCCCGCATTCACATCCTCGAGCAGGGCAAGACCTACACGCTCTAGCCCTTACTGCGCGTCGCGAATGAGACCTTACCGCGACGCGGGAGCGAACAGGAACTCCCGCAGGTAGGCATTGACGGCGTCGGCCTGCTCGATCTGCGGGAAGTGCCCGCAACGCTCGAGCCAGCGCGGCTCCAATCCGCCGAGCCCTTCGGCCACTCGCTGCGCATGGCCGAGGGGGATGACGCGATCGTCGCGTCCGTGGATGACGAGCACGTGGCGACCGAGACTGGTGAGAGCGACCCGGTACGCCTCGGCCCCGATGGTGAAGTCGTCCTTCACCGTGCGGAGCAACGAGAGGTAGGCCGCGCGGCCCTCGAAGGAGCGGCGCGCGGCAAACTCGTGGTCGACGAAGAACCGGATCTCCGCGGGATCCGGGTGCGCGAAGCATCGCTCGAGGCCCTTGGCGCAAAGCCTGCGCGTGATCATGCTGGCGAGGAGCTCGCCCACCCCGGGGAGCGACAGCGTGCGATAGATCCACGAGGGGCGAAGTTCGAAGCCGGGCACGGCGGCGCCGAGCAGAGCCAGCCGCTCCACTCGCCCGGGGTGATCGAGGGCGTACCGGGCCGCCACCGCGCCGCCCAAGGAGTGGCCAACGAGGCGAACCTGCTCGACACCGAGGGCGCTGAACAATCCGTCGAGGCCACGGGCGAGGAAGGCTGTGGTGTACTGCCGGCGCGGCTTGCCTGAGCGGCCGAAGCCCGGGAGGTCGAGGGCGATGACGCGGCTGTGGCGGGCGAGTTCGGGGATGTTGTGACGCCACGACTCGGCGAAGCCGCCGAGGCCATGGATGAGCACGGTGGCCGGGCCGTGTCCCTCCTCCACGTAGTGGATGAGAAGACCGTCGAGCTCGCCCCCCGCGATCTGGATCTCGGGCACGTCAGACTTTGAGGAGGCGAGACAACGGCTCACGAAACGGGAAGAGGCTGAAGATCCCGCCCGTGTGGATGAAACAGACGCGCTGGCCGAGCGCTCTCGGATCGCGCTGAAGCGTGTCGAGGAGCCCGCCGAAGGCCTTGGCGGTGTACACGGGATCGAGCATCACGCCCTCTTCGCGCGCCATTCGGATCAGGAGCGAGAGTTCCTCGTCGTCGACGGCGGCGCGTCCCGTGCCTTGATACCCATCGAGGAGGTGAATCGTCTTGGGCACCTCGAGGGCAAAGCCGTAGCGTAGGATGGCCTTGCCGATGGTTTCCGTGGCATAGGCACGCACGGCCTCCGCCGGCCAGGCGATGGGCACCCCCACGATCTCCGAGGGCAAGCCGGCGAGCTGCTTGCCCATGAGCAGCCCGGCCTGGCTGCCGCCGCTGAAGGCGGCGATGGCCACGGTATCGAAGCGCGGAGCGCCGTGCTCGATCTGCCCCGCCAGCTCCACCGCGCATTCGAGATACCCCAGCGCTCCCGTCTCGTTCGAGCCGCTCTCGGGAATGATGTACGGCCGGCCCCCGTGGCGGCGGACCTCCTCCCCGATCGCTTCCAGGGCCACGGGATAGCTCGCGAACTCCTCGTCGCTGAGGTAGCGAACCTCGGCGCCCAGCATCCGGTTCAGCAACAGGTTGCCGTCGTAGACATCGGGCCGCGTCCCCTTCACCGCGACCACCGCGGAGAGCCCGAGGCGCGCGGCCACCGCGGCCACCGCGCGGCAGCAGTTCGATTGCAAGGTGCCGACGGTGATGAGGGTATCCGCGCCCTGATCGAGAGCATCCGCGACGAGGAACTCGAGCTTGCGCACCTTGTTGCCGGACTCGAGCATCCCGGTGAGGTCGTCACGCTTCATGTAGAGCTCGACGCCCAGGCGGCGGGAGACGCGCTCGAGCTTCATGATGGGAGTGGGCGACATGGCCAGCTCGATGCGGGACGGCACCTTCGTCACACCATCATCCTAGCACCGTCACCTCTCCGTCTCATCATGCTCTGCGGGGGGCGCCGGTCAGGCGTGCTGCTTCTTGAGATCGGCCGCGATGGGAGCGAAGTCGTAGGCGGGGAACACCTCATAGCGGAACGCGCCCCAGGCCTTCTGCTCCATGTATCGGTTGACGCTGCGAACCTTGTCCGCCTCGACCTTGAGGGTGATGACGAAGCCGTAGGACATGGCGACCACCCAGGACACGAGCTCGGCGCCTTCCGGCGGGAAGTCCCGGTAGAAGCCGGTCTTCTTCAGGTGCGCCATGATCTCGTCCAGGGTCTTGGACTGGTCGTGGTGGAGCAGCACCGTGAGCATCACCCGGTTCGCCTCGTCGGCCATACCATCCTCCTGATCGGGTTGAGGTGAGTCGGCTCGCATATACTGCCCCGGTGACGCGCGCTCCGGAGAGCCTGGCGAACCCGCGTCTCTGGCTCGCCTTCGCCACCATGCTCCTCGTCTCGGGCTTTGCCAACTCCTACGTGCTCTTCCTGCCGCCGCTTCTCGCGGAGTTTCACGCCTCGCGCGCTACCATCGCCTCACCCATCTCATTCATCTGGTTCGTCGCGGCCGCCCTCGGCCCGGTGGCCGGCTGGTTCGTTGCGCGGGGCAATCCCCGGCTGGTGGTGATGACGGGTCTGGGGTCGGCCGCGGGCGGCATCCTCCTCGGCGCGCACGCCCCCTCCCTCGGCGTCATGGTCGCTTCCGTGGGGGTGGGCGGCGGCGTAGGCCTGGGCCTCACCGGGCTGTCGACACAGGCCACCCTCCTCGCGGACAGCTACCGCCGGCGCCGGGGCATCGCCATGGGCATCGCCTTCTCGGGCGCCATGGCGGCTTTCATGCTCGGCCCTCTCAGCCAGCGGCTCATCGCGTCCCTGGGGTGGCGCGGCGCCTTCGTTTGTCACGCCGCACTGATCCTGGCCCTCGTCCCTGTGGCCTGGTGGGTGCTGCCGGCGCGGCTGGGCGGGCCCGCGATGCCTTCAGCGTCGCCCGCCGTGGTGGCGCTTCCATCGTCGCTGGGGCAAATCGTGCGGTCCATTCCGTTCTGGGCCCTCCTGGTGGTCTTCACGACGCCGCCGCTGTTCGGCAACCTCGCGACCACCCAGCACGCGCTCTACTTCCCGGCGCGGGGCTTCTCGCCGGCCGAGACCTCGTTGATGTTGAGCGCGGGCGGAGTCCTGGCGGCGAGCGGACGGGTGCTCGCAGGGCTTGTCGCGGACCGTTTCGGGGCCGCGGTGGCGGGGCTCGCCTCGTTCACTGTGTCCGCGACGGGCGTGCTGTGCCTGCTCGGCATGGAGACGTGGCCGTCCCGCCTCTTCGCGTACGGCTACGTGCTCTTCCTCTTCCTGCCTCTGGGCTCGCGAGCGACCATCGTCTCCGTGCTGCTCGGCCGGATCGCGGGGCCGCGCAACTACGGCCCAATCTTCGGGCTGCTCGGCATCGGCAACAGCCTGGGCTCTGCCGCGGGTCCCTGGCTTTCCGGCGCCATCTTCGATCGCACCCATTCCTATCTGGCGCTCTACCTCACCACCTTCGGTTTCGCCCTCACGGGCATCGGAGCCCTGGTGGTGTTCCTCCTCACCGCCCGCGAGTCGAGCTAGCCCGGATTACTCACGGACGCGGCACGTGCGACGGGCGGGGGGAAAGATGCGCTCAGGCGGAGTGGAACCCCCTCGTCCTGCGCGCCACCCTCAGGGCGGGGATTCAGGCGACCGCCGCCGTCTCGCGCTCCGAATGTTCGTGAGCTAACCGACCTTCTTCGCGAGGCCCGCGTACTGGTCGAGGAGTGGCAGCACCACGTCGCGAGTGGCCGACGGCACGAAGAAGACGGCCCGCGTTATGCCGGCATCGCGGAGAGCGGCCAGTCTCGGCTCGTCGGGGGCGACGCCGAAGATGGTCACGGTGAGCGTCGCGGGATCACGTCCAGCCTTCTCGGCGCGGGCGCGGAAGTCCGCCAAGGACTCGGCAATGGGCTCGCTGTAGGCGCGGCCTCCGATAGGGATCCAGTGGCCGTCGAAGTCCACCGCGCGCTGGCGCGCGTGCGGGCCGGCGCCACCCATGAGGATGGGCGGATATGGCTTCTGCACGGGCTTGGGATAGGACCACAACTTCTCGAAGTTGACATATTTGCCGTGGAACTCAGCCTCGTCCTGGGTCCAGATGGCCTTGAGGGCGCCGATGCGCTCCCGGAGGATCTTCCACCGCTCCGCGAAGGGTGTGCCATGGTGCTCCATCTCCTCGGCATTCCACCCGCCCCCGATGCCGAAGAGCACGCGCCCCTGCGAGAGGTGATCGAGGCTCGCTACCTCCTTGGCGAGAAGGATCGGGTCGCGCTCGATGACGAGGCAGATACCGGTCCCGAGCTTGAGCGTCTTGGTCACCACAGCCGCCGCGCCCAGGGCTACGAAGGGATCGAGGGTGTGCCAGTACTCGCGCGGCAGGTTGGGTCCGCCGGGCCACGGGCTCTTGCGGCTGGCCGGGATATGCGTGTGCTCGGGGAGCCACACGGACTCGAACGCGCGCGCTTCTAGCTCGCGGGCAAGCTCGTCGATTGGTATGGCGTAGTCGGTCGGGAACATGGCGATGCCGTATTTCATGGAATCGGTCCTTTCCGCTTGAAAGTGTCGGACGAGCGGCGTTGACGGGACGGAAACACGCGCTTAGCGCGACTTCTGTCGCGAGAGATAGGCGGCGACGGACTCGGCCTCCCGCTCCTGGAACGCCACGGCGACCCGAAGCTGCTCGAGATACTGCTGGAGGGTCCGGCCGCCCAGGTCGATCTTGTTGTCGGCGAAGAAGGCGCGCACGTCGCGCTCCCACTCTGCGCTGACGAGGCCGGCGATGCCCTCGTACATGCGCGTGTAGGCGCTCTCGGGATACTGCCGCGCCATGGCCTGCCACGTGCGCTTCACGAAGTCCCAGGCGAGCCCGCGCCCGTACACGCTCCCGAGGAGACTGCGGATCACGTACGGGGCGTCCTGGCTGCGGATCTCCCCGTTGAGAGTCATCTCCAGGGTCTGCCCGAGAAGCTCGGGCGAGCGGAAGCCGGCCAGCGCGTACAGGTAGCGCTGCTCCTCCTGGGGCGTCCGGGCCTTCTTGAAGCGCTCGCGGAACTCCGTGTATTCGGGCTCACCGCCCCCCGCCGCGAGGATGGCGATGACGGCAGGCAGGACGTTGGCGTCCACGGAGGCCCCGTCCTCGCGATAGCGGGCGTAGACCTCACGGGCGCGCGCCTGGATCTCCGCGTCGTCGCCGAGGGTGCCCATGGTACGGAGGAGATCGCCGCGGAGCTGGCGGTCGAGCTCGCTCTCGTCTTCCTGGACCTCCCAGCCGAGGAGCGAGACCTTTTCGCCGAGCCGCTGCCGCACGAGGGCGGCTAGCCCGCCTCGCAGCTCGTCGCCGATCACCCGGTTGACGTAAGCGAGCGAGGTGGTCAGCGCCGTCCACACGTTGCGGTCGGTCTCCCCAGTGAAGCGGGCGGTCAGGTCGAGGTGATCGACGGCGGGCATCAGCCCCGCCTGCACGAGGGCGAAGGCATCGCTCAGCAGATTGAAGCGCTCGATGGGCGCGATCTTGGCCACGGCGCCCGCGAGCTTCTTGAGGAGGGGCCCGGCGTAGCGCACGCGGTAGAAGCCGTGCCCGCCCGAGTTGACCACGATCCAGTCGGCCTTGGTCGGCAAGGCCACCGTCGCTTCGTCGCCCTCGAGGAGGAGCCGGCGCTCGACGTAGCCGCGCTTCACCGCGGCGCGCAGCACGATGGGAATGTGCCAGCGCTGGCCGCTGTCCGTGTCGCCGGCCAGGTACTGGAAGCGCCGCTGGGAGAGCTTGAGCCCGGTGCCATCCACGTCCACGGTGACCACGGGATACCCCGGCTTGAAGATCCAGCCGTCCATGACGGCGGGAATGGGCTGATGGGAGGCGTCGCCCAACGCCTTCCAGAGATCGGTGGTCTCCGCGTTCGCGTAGCGGTGCCGTTCCAGGTACAGGCGGACACCTTCGCGGAAGACGTCGGGCCCGAGATGCTGCTCGAGCATGCGCAGGACGGAGGCGCCCTTCTCATAGGTGAGCAGGTCGAACATGGCCCGGCAGTCTTGGGGGTTACCTACCTCGAACTCGATCGGGCGTGTCGCCTCGAGCGCGTCCACGTGCATGGCGGCGGAACGGGACACCCCGAAAGTGGTCCACCGTCGCCACTCGGTCTTCCAGGCGTCCACCGCCATCAGCTCCATGAAGGTGGCGAAGGCCTCGTTGAGCCAGATGCCGTTCCACCACGTCATGGTCACGAGATCGCCGAACCACATGTGGGCGACCTCGTGGGCAACCACGTCCGCGATCCGCTCGAGCTCGGCGTGCGCGGCGGCCGCTTCATTCACGAGGAGGGCGTTCTCGCGGAAGGTGATCGCCCCCAGGTTCTCCATGGCGCCCGCCGCGAAGTCCGGGACGGCGAGGAGATCGACCTTGTCGCCGGGATAGGGCAGGCCGTAGTAGCGTTCGAAGAAATCGAGCGAGAAGGCGCCCGCCGCGAGGGCGAAGCGACCAAGGTGCTTCTTGCCCGGCACCGACCACACGCGCAGGGGCGTGGAACCCACCATCACGGGGTCGGTCGCCTCGAGCTCGCCGACCACAAAGGCCACCAGATACGTCGACATGCGGATGGTATCCGCGAAGTGGACGGCGCGGCGGCCGTCGCCCAGCGCCTCTTCCCGCGCGATCGCGCAGTTGGACACCGCGGCGAGGTGCTCCGGGACGACGAGCGTGACGCCGAACACCGCTTTGAAGGCGGGCTCGTCCCAGCACGGAAAGCCGCGCCGCGCGTCCGTGGCCTCGAACTGCGTGGCCGCGATGGTGTGGGAGATGCCCGCGGCATCCTTGTACCTGCTGCGATAGAAGCCGTGGAGGCGGTCGTTGAGGGTGCCCGTGAAGCGCAGGGTCAGCTTCCACTCACCGGGGGCGATGGCGGCGGGAAAGACGAAGCGCGCCCGCTCGTTCGCCTCGTCGAGCGTGATGGAGCCGTGGATGGGCACGCTGCTGTCGCGGGTGAGGGCCGCGCTCTGGATGGCAAGCTCCGCCGCGTTGCACACGATCTCGGTGACGGTGGTCTCCACCTCTACCGTGATCACGGCCTCCCCGGCGAAGGTCGCGGCGGTGAGATCGGGCTCGAGCCGCAAATCGTAGCGCTTGGGCACGACAGTGGCGGGAAGCCGGTAGTCCATGGCGGCAGATCATACCATCGTCGCCCGGCCCATCACTTGACATCCCTTCGCTCACGGCGCCACACTCACCCGGTC